>DATGIR010000135.1:0-13191 GCA_035295605.1 Fimbriimonadaceae bacterium
TGGACGCCACTAAAACCGCACCATCGCCCGAGTGGCGATCGTCGAGCAGAGGAACCCGATCAGCGCGCCGGCGGCAACCATGATCAGGCTCACCGGCAGCCACGGGTACGCGGGAATCGTCCGGCCCAGCCCCCGAACCGACTCGCCGACCACCGCATTCGCGCCCGCCAGGAAGCCGGCCGCCACCGCCCCGCCGAGAACCCCGTGAATCGTTCCCTCCAGCACGAAGGGAATTCGAATCGTTGCGATCGAGGCGCCTACGAGCTGCATGATCCGAACCTCGCGGCGCCGGGCGACCACCGTCAGCTCGATCGCGTTGAAGATGATGATCCCGCCGACGAAGAGCAACACCAAGCCGCAGTAGCCGACGTATCGAAGCACGCTCAGCCCCCGCTTGAGCTCGGCCGCCAGCTCCTTGAGATAGACGACCTTGTCGACCGCCGGATCGTTGGCCAGGGTCGCCGCTCCCGCCGTCGCCGCTTCGACCGACTTGAAGGTCACCGTGTACGCGTCCGGAAGCGGATTCTCCAGGTCGTTCGGGTAGTCGGGGTGGTCGGCGCGCATCTTATCCCACGCCGTCTCCTTCGAGATGAAAACGGAGCTCGCCTCGCCGGCCAGATTCTGAATCGACCCCCCGAGTTGCGTCACCACGTCCTGCGGCATCCCGTCCTTCAGGAACACCCTCACTTCGAGCTGCGTTGGCAGCGCATGGATATACCGGTCGGCTTGGTAATACGTGTAAGCAAAGCCGCCGATCAGAAAGAGCGCCATCGCCACCGTGGTGATCGCCGCAAAAGTGAAGAGCAGGTTTCGCCGCAACGCGAGAAAGGCCTCGCCGATCACGAACTCGAGCCAATCACTCATGGACGTCGAGCTCCTCGGAATCCGCGTTCGGCGTTGGCTCCTCGGCCACCGCTTGCGTGGGTGGAACGTGGGAGTCGCTTGCGACTAGACCCTCCTCTAGCCGGACGATCCGCCGGTTCATGCGGTCGACGACCACCATGTCGTGGCTTGCCACCAGCACCGTCGTCCCCTTCGCGTTGAGCTTTTGGAGGAGCTCCATGATCTCCCACGAGTGATCGGGGTCGAGGTTTCCGGTCGGCTCGTCAGCCAGAAGGAGCGGGGGCTCGTTGATCAACGCCCGCGCAATCGCGGCACGCTGCTGCTCCCCGCCCGAAAGCTCGTGCGGATAGGCGTCGAGCCGATGCGCCAGGTTCACACGTTCCAGCAGTTCGGGCACCCGCGTCCGCACCGCCTTCCGGCTGTGCCCCGCGGCGCGCATGGCGTAGGCCACGTTCTCCCAGACCTTCTTCCTCGGCAGCAAAGCGAAGTCCTGAGGCACGATCCCCATTTGCCGCCGGAGGGCGGGAATGTCGCGACTGCGCATCTTTCCAAGGTCGCGCCCCGCCAGCAGCACCCGGCCGGAATCGTGCCGCACTTCCCGCGTCAGCAGCTTGATCAGGGTGCTCTTTCCGGCTCCGGTGGGGCCGACGAAAAAGACGAACTCGCCCGCCTGTACGGACAGGCTCACCCCGCGCAGGCCATGCACCAGCTCGGTGTAGCGAACGTGGACATCCTCGAACCGGATGTACGGATCGGAAGCAGGAATCAAGCCCGGCTAAACCTCGACGATCGTCGGAAGGACGAGGGGCCGGAGTTGGGTGCGTTTCTGGATAAGCCGGCGGACCACGTCCGCGGAGTCGTGCATCACTCTATTAACGTCTCGAAGCTCCTCGCGTGATAGAGCTCCGAGCGCATCTACCAGGTGGTCGAATGCCGACTCTATGAGTCCCTCGGGCCCGTGGAACGCCTTCGACTGAAGGATCGGATCGCCGACGAGCTCGCCCAGCTCGGCGTCCAACACGACCGTGATGATGACGATCCCGTCGTTCGCGATGTTGTACCGGTCGCGAAGCACCTCGTCCGTCACCCCCGGCGTGCCGCTGTTGTCGATCAGCACGCGGCCGCTTGGGACCGCCTCCCCGAAACTGGCGGTCGTCTCCTCGAAAACGAGCGGCTTGCCGTCTTCCATCGTGAAGATACGGTGTTCGGGGTAGCCCATGCCTGACGCGATTTTGTTGTAAAGGTGCTGATGCCGGGGCTCGCCGTGAACCGGGGCGATGTAGAAGGGCTTCGTGAGATTGATCATCATCTTGAGCTCCTCCTGGTACGCGTGCCCGCTCACGTGGATCGGGGTCGGGCTCTCGTAGATCACCTCGCACCCCTGCCGGAAGAGCCGGTTGATCGTCCGCCAAATCGCGCCCTCGTTGCCGGGAATTGGGCGAGCGGAGTAGATCAGGGTGTCGCCCGCCTTGATCTGAAGCCGCCCGTACGACCCCTTCGACATCTGAACCAATGCGCTGAGGGGCTCGCCCTGGGAGCCGGTCGTCAGAATCGCCACCTTGTCGTCCGGCTGAAGCTTAAGCTCGTCGAGGTTCAGGTGGGTTCCCTTCGGCTTCTTGAGGTAACCGAGCCGCTCGCAGATCTCGAGGTTCTGCTCCATCCGCCGACCGACCACGGCGACCTTGCGGCCGGTTTCTGCCGCCACGTCGAACACCTGCTGCATCCGGTGGATGTTGCTGGCGAACGTCGTCAGCAGCACACGCCCCTGGCTCTCGGTGAACACCTTGCGAAGGCCAAGCGTCACCTGGCGTTCGCTCGGCCCCCATCCCGGCCGCTCCACGTTCGTCGAGTCGCTGAACAGGCAGAGTACGCCCTCGTTCCCCAACTCTCCGAACCGGGTGATGTTGGCGAGCTTCCCATCGATCGGCGTGAAGTCGAACTTGAAGTCGCCGGTGAAGAGCAGGATTCCGTGCCCGGTCCGCACTGCCATCGCGCAGTTCTCGGGGATGGAGTGGGTTACCCGCACCGGCTCGACGCTCATCGATCCCGCTTCGATGATGTCGCCCGGCTTGAAGGTCCTCAGGTCGAGCTGCTTGGAGTGGGTGCGCTCTTCCAGCTTCTGCCGCACGAGGGCGTGGGTGAATTCGGTTGCGAAGACCGGAACCTTGATCTGGTCCAACAGGTAGGGAAGGGCGCCGACGTGGTCCTCGTGGGCGTGGGTAAGAAAGACTCCGCGAACCCGTTCCTTGTTCTGAACCAGGTAGGTGAAATCGGGGATGACGATATCGACCCCGAGCATCTCCTCGTTGGGAAAGCTGAGCCCGCAATCGATAACGACGATGTCGTCGCCCTGCTCGATCGCCGTGCAGTTCTTGCCGATTTCCCCGACGCCTCCGAGCGCGATCACGCGCAAGCTGCTCAACGGGGAGATGACCTCATACGCTGAGAGGGTACCGTCTGCCCGTGCCGAACACGCGGCCGAGGGTCCGGAGCGAGCTGCTTTTTCGAAGCGGAATCACGACACCGCTCGGCGAGATCAAGGTCATCGGGACGCTCAGGGACAGCATGGGCGTTCCCGGACCGATGCGCGTGCTGGGCGACTTCGCCCTCGTCCTCTTGCTTCACGGTTCGGGCTCCTTCTACGACGCCCAGGGCACGCGTGAGCGGGTAGCGGAGGGCGATTTTCTTGTCCTGTTTCCCGAGGTGGCGCACCGCTACGGACCCGGCCCCCGCGAGGAATGGGACGAGCTCTACGTCGTGTTCAACGGACCGGCTTTCGAAGTGCTCCGTGCAGCCGGGCTCCTCGATCCCGGCCGACCGGTCTTTCGGGGGCAGGGCTCCGACTGGTTCGACCGGGTGATGGCGTTTGCCCGCAAGCCGCTGACCGGCGACGAGTTGGACATCATCGACTTCGTGCGGCTGCTGACCGAACCGCTCATGCACCACGAGCACCGGCACCGGTCTTGGCTGGATCGGGCCAAGTCCTTGCTTGGCCAGGACCTGTCGTCGTCGCTCGACGCCGAGGCGGTGGCGACACGCCTCCACGTCTCCCCCCAAACGTTCCGCAAGCGCTTTTCTTCGCTCACCGGGATGACCCCGACCCGGTATCGGGCCGGGCGCCGTATCGAAGCCGCCAAGACGCTGCTTCGCCAAACCGAAATGACCCACCGCCAAATCGCGATCAGCCTGGGCTTCTACGACGAGTACTACTTCGCCAACCGTTTCAAGGCCGCCACCGGTCAAACCGCATCCGAGTATCGTCGCGCAGGTCGGGTCGAGGCGCAGGCGTAGTGCCCCTTCAAGCGGTCTTCTTCGACTTCGACGGCCTCATTCTCGACACGGAGTGGCCCGAGGTGGAAACCTGGCGGGGGATCTACCGGGAGCACGGCCACGAGTTTCCGGATGAGGTCTGGAAGGGAACCATTGGCCGCGGACCCGAGCAAGAGGCTCTTCGCGCCGAGACGGTCCTGTCCAAGTGGTGCGATGTCCCGGCTTACGAACTCGAGGCGGAATACCAGGCGCGCCGAATGCGACAAATTCTGGCTCAGCCGGTTCTGCCCGGGATCATTGACCGGCTGGAGGAGGCTCGTGCTCTGGGGCTCACCGTCGCCGCCGTGAGCAGTTCCAAGCGTTCCTGGGTGGAGGGCCACTTGCAGCGCTTGGGGCTCTGGGATCACTTCGAGCGATCCTTCTGCGCCGACGACGTCGCGCGAACCAAGCCATTTCCCGATCTCTACTTGCTTGCCCTTGGCACGCTTGGGGTTTCAGCCGACGCGGCGCTCGTCTTCGAGGACTCGCCGAACGGCATCTCCGCCGCCAAAGCGGCCGGGATCAAGGTCATCGCCGTACCCAACCCGCTCACCAAGCTACTCGATCTCAGCGCCGCCGACAGGATAGTTGATTCGCTAGAGCAGGTGTCGCTCCAAAACCTGGAACCCTGGAACCCTAGAACCCTAGCACCCTAGAACCCTAGGAACTCAGAGCCCGACTCCCTTCGCCGCCCAAAGAAAGCCGCGCCGGCAAAGCTCCCGCGGCTCGTATGGCTCGAGCACGTCTCGGTGATGCCCGAGCGCCGTGTAGAAGACCCGTCCGTTTCCATACATCTTCGTGAACACCTGCGGCATCCGGCACTTGTTCGCCACGTGCGGCCCGTCCACACCGGCGGTTGGGAAGTCGCAGTAGGCGAGCACGTTGTTGCCCGGATCGACGTGAAGGTAGTACTGCTCGCTGCAAACCTTGAAATCCGGAATGCCGTCGGTGATCGGGTGTGGGTTATCGCGATTGATCCGCAGCATGTACTCGACCCCGTCGTTGCCGGGGTGGGCAACCCACTGGCCGCCCGTCATGAACTGCCATTCGGTGTCCTCGCGAAACGCGTCGCACATTCCACCGTGGCACCCGGCCAACCCGACGCCGTGATCCCTCACCGCCTTGCACACGGGGTCCCGCTGCTCGGGCGTGATCTTGCTCATCGTGTAAATCGGGACGATCAGGCTCAGCCGGCTTAGCTTCTCGGCGTCCTTGAACGCGTCGAGCGACTCGTTCAGTTCGACGGCGAATCCTTCATCTCGGAGGATCGTGGCGAAGAGGTCGGCGACTTTGTCGGGCTCGTGCCCATCCCAGCCGCCGTAAACAATGAGCGCGCTCCGGTCTGCCATGCGCGAGGGAGGATACCGCTAAGGGTGACAAAAAAAGAGTCTAGCGGGGAGAGGTCCGCTAGACTCCGATCTGCTCGGGAGGCGTTTTCCGACTTAGCTAGGTCAGCCTTCCCGCGTGACTACTTAAGGCGTAAGCCACTTACGTTCTTCCTTATCGGCTCGCTCCGGTTTCTTCTCGACGCCTGAGGTGCCAAATCGTCGAAAACCGGTATCGAGCGAGGAGTGCAACAGGCGGCGAAGCGGATTGGTTCCCAACCTCCATCCTCGATCCTCTAACCTCCTCCCTGGGTGTACGCTATCGCCGTGAAGAACCCGCGCGCCGTCTTACTGGCGCCGGTGATCTGCGCGATCCCCCTCCTCGGCTGGTGGATGTACGGCCTCTTCGACCTCGACGAAGGCTTCTACGCAGCCGTCGTCGCCGAAATGAACCGTCGCGGCGAGTGGATCACTCCCTTCTACAACGGCAAACCCTGGTTCGAAAAGCCGGTTCTCCTCTACTGGCTGGCCAAGCCGTCCCTCGCCCTGTTCGGCGGGGAGTTCGGCATCCGGCTGCCTTCGATTCTGGCCAGCCTGGCCACGTTTGCGCTTCTCCTCTGGTTCGGAAAGCGCCGCCTCGGCCCGCACAGCGGCCTCGTCGCCGCCCTCGTCCTCTCCACCAGCCTTTTCTTTGCCGCCGTCGGGCGCATGGTACTGGTGGATCCGATCCTCATCACCTGCCTGACCGGCGCGTTTGTCACCCTTTGGGAGTCGCTCATCGGCGACCGCCGGTGGCGGCTGGCGACCGCCGCGCTGCTCGGCTTGGCCGTACTGGCAAAAGGACCGGTCTCCTGCGTCCTCTTTGCGGCCGTCGTGTTCTACACGATTTGGCGCGAGCGGGAGCTGCGCGCCGCTTTCGGCGGCGTCGGCGTCTGGCTCTTCGGCACCCTCGTCTTTCTCGGCGTCGTCGCCGCCTGGTACGTCCCTGCCTACCTCGCCAACCATCAAGTGTTTGTCGACGAATTCCTCATCAAGCAGAACCTACAGCGCTTCCGGGGCGGCGACGAAGCCCACGCCGTGCCGATGCCGGCCGGGCTCGTCTACTACATCCCGGTCGTGCTCATCGGGATGATCCCATGGTCGCTCTTCGTTCCGCGGGCTTGGCCGCGCCGCGGCGACGACGCGGCCGACGCCCCGGTCCGCCGCTACCTGGCCACGTGGGCGGTCGTCGTCCTCGCTTTCTTCACGGTGAGCGGCACCAAGCTGCCCCACTATGTCCTGCCCTGCTTCCCACCCCTGGCCCTCCTGGTCGGGCATGACCTCGCAACCCGTTGGAAAGGATTCCCGGCGACTCGCGCGGCAGCCATCGCGCTTGGCGCCGCTTGCCTCGCGAGCTTACTGACATTCGGTTTCTCGGCTTGGTACGAAGCCGCGAACGCGGAACCGAAACGGATCGCAACGGCAACCCTGGCCTCACCTGGACGGACCGAGTCGGTCGCCATGTACAGGCTGGGTGGACAGCCGGCCGGTAAGTATCCGTCGGTGCCGAAGCCGATGCTCCTGGGCCGCATTCCCGTCGGACTAAACGAAACGAGCCTGCCTTCACTCCTGTTCTATCTCGACCCGCTTCTAACAAAGGTTCGTCAAGCGGGAGGCGAGGTCGCGGTTGCGGAGACGGATTCCTTCGACGAACTCCTCCACTTGAAAGGGCCAACCCTCGTGATAACCCGTCCGGGGCGATTTCCGGACGACGAGCAAAGAGTCCTGAAATCAGCGGCACGCCTTTTGAGCCAAGAGCGGACGGAGCGACATCTCGAAATCGCGGAACTTCCCGAAGCGTCTAGCGCAAGGGTAGTCGCGTATCGAATCGATCCGATCGATTTTCACTTCGAGCGCGCGGCTCCGAACAACTAAGCAACAAATCGGGCCGGCTGGGCACAAAGCCCCCGGATCCCACGTTCTGAGAAGTGATACAGAACGCGAACCCTACCGTCTGAACAAGAGTGTCCTGATAATGTAGGCTGGACCGCCGCACGGACAAGCATCGCCGCTTGACGCGCCGACGTTCCCGACGGAACCTCCCACATGTTGCTTGTCGCCGCGGCTTTACTCTCCCTTTCCGCCCCCGCTCCTGCCCCCCGGCTTCTGCGCTACCCCGCTGTTTATGAGAACCGTCTCGTATTCACCTATGGCGCGAGCATTTGGCTGGGTGACACCAAAGGCGGCCTCGCTCGACGTTTAACCGCTGCCGGCCCGGCCGGCTACCCCTACTTCTCGCCGGACGGCAAGCTCCTCGCCTTCACCGGCACCTACGACGGCGTCGCCGACGTCTACGTCATGCCTGCCGAGGGCGGAGAACCCAAACGCCTCACCTTCGAGCCCGAGGGCGACGAAGTCGTCGGCTGGACCCCCGATGGAAAGGTCGCCTACGTCACCGCCCATGGCATGCCGATGGCGCGTCAACCCCGCCTTAAGCTCGTCGACCCGATGGGTGGAATGCCCATCAGTACCCCCCTCCTCGAGGTCGGCAACGCCGCCTTCTCACCGGACGGGCACGAAGTCGCCTACGACCGCATCCCCTCTAACCAGCTCAATTGGCGCCGCTACCGTGGCGGCTCGCAGGGCGTCATCTCGATCTACAACCTCAAAACGAACGCCTACTCCGAGTTGCCGCACGGAGAGGAGAACTCCTGGGATCCCCTCTGGGTCGGCCGTACGATCTACTTCGAGTCTGACAAGAAGCGCAGCACGGTTAACCTTTTCGCCTACGATCTCGACCGAAAGAAGGAGACCCAGCTCACCGATTACAACGATTCCGACATCAAGGCGATCCGGACCGACGGAAAGCAGATCGTTTTCGAGCGCGACGGCTACCTCTTCGATATCAACCTCGCCACCAAGAAGGTCGAGCAACTCCGCCCCGACGTGCGCTCCGATAACGTGCTCGCCCGGCCCACCCTGAAGCGGCTGGCCGCCCAGATCACCGACTTCTCGCTTTCGCCCTCCGGCAACCGCGTTGCCGTCGAGGCCCGCGGTCGAATCTTCACGGTCCCCGCCCACACCGGCGAAATTCGCGCGATTGCTTCCACCGACGGGGTCCGGGCCAAGCAACCGGACTGGAGCCCGGACGGGAAGACCATCGCCTTCCTAAGTGACGAAACCGGCGAGTATCAGATCTACACCTCGCCGCAGATGGGCGTTGCGCCCGGCCAAAAGCCGCGAATGTATCCCACCTCGCCCGAGCTCAAGCTCGAGACGCTGGACTGGATGCCCGACTCCAAGCATCTCGTCCTCACTACCCTCGATAGCCGACTTCTCGTTCTGGATATGGAGTCCGGAGCTGCCCGCGAAGTCGCCAAGGCCGACCCCGGCATCACCAGCTACGACTACTCGGCGGACAGCGCCTGGATTGCCTACGTCCGGCCGGAAACCAATGGTTTCTCGGCCGTGTGGCTCTACGACATGAAGTCGGGCAAGTCGACCCGCGTCACCGAGGGTTACTACCGCGACGACCTCGTCGCGTTCGACCGTTCCGGCAAGTACCTCTATCTCGTTTCGGCCCGAACCGTCAATGCGATTCCCGGCGACTTCGAGCGAGGATTGACTACCTTCGGCGCTCAGCGCCTTTACGCCATCCTCCTCACCAAGGACCTCAAGAGCCCGTTCGCGACTGAACCGGATGAGGAGCCTGCCGGCCGCAACGACGGCGCCGGCGGCGCCATCTCCGCCAAGCGCGGAAAGCCCGAGCGCGGAAAGCCGCCCACCGAGGAAGGGGACGAGGGCGAAGGTGACGCCCCGACCGTCAAGATTGACCTCGACGGCTTGGGCGAGCGAATCGTGGCCCTGCCCATGCCCGCCGGCGAGGTGGCGTTCGTCACCGGCGCCGAGCACGGCCTCTTCTACTCGGACGGGGAGAACTTGTTCCGCTACGAGCTCGGCGCGCCCGAAGCGGCGCCCGTGATCGAGGGCATCCACGTCGCCGTCACCTTCAATGCCGCCCGCACCAAACTCGCCTACTTCGTCAACGGTGTGCTCGGCATCGCCGACGCCCACCCCGGCATGCGTCCCTTCGAGGGCCGCACCGACCTCAGCGGTCTCGAAGCGGTCGTCGACCCGCGCAAGGAATGGCGCCAGATCTTCTGGGATGCGTGGCGCTGGGAGCGCGACGCCTTCTACGATCCCAAGTTCACCGGCATCGACTGGAAGGCGATCGGCAACAAGTATGCCGCCTACCTGGACGGCGTAACCGACCGCACGGACCTCAACTATGTGATCGGCCTCATGATCGGGGAACTCGGCACGTCTCACGCCTATGTTGCCGGTGGCGACTATGGCCCCCGCCCGGCCGCCATCTCGGTGGGCCAACTCGGCGCCGACTACGAAACCGCCAACGGCAAGATCCGGTTCAAGAAGATCTATCGAGGCTTAAGCTTCGACGAGGTCCACCGAAGCCCCCTCGCCGAGCCCGGCTTGAATCTGCAGGAAGGCGAGTATCTGCTGGAGATCAACGGCATGCCCGTGCCGCCCGACCAGGACCCGAGCTCGATGCTCGTCGACAAGGCGAACCGCTCGGTGACTCTTACCGTGAACGACAAACCGGTCTTGGAAGGGGCGCGGCGGGTCATCGTCAAACCGCTCGCGTCGGAATCGGATCTGCGCTACATCGATTGGGTGGAAGCGAACCGCATCACCGTTTCGAAGCTCTCCGGGGGCCGTATCGGCTACATGCACGTCCCCGATACCGATGCCGAGGGCATCGTCGGCTTCGTGAAAGGCTTCTACTCGCAGAGCGACAAGCTCGCGCTGGTGGTCGACGAGCGGTGGAACTCCGGCGGCGATATTCCGACCTTCTTCACCGAGAAGCTCGCTCGTACGTCGCAAGCCGTCATTAAGGACCGCTACGGGCGCGACGTCCGCGTTCCGACTGAGGCGATCGAGGGCCCCAAAGTCTTGCTCATCAACGGCTACAGCGGCTCAGGTGGCGACATGTTCGCGTATCTGTTCCGCAAGCAGTCATTGGGCCAGCTCATCGGCACCCGAACCTGGGGCGGCCTGGTGGGCTACATGCAGCCCTACCGGCTGGTCGACGGAGGGCAGCTCACGGCTCCGCAGTTCGGTCTCTACGACCCCTCGAACGGCAAGTGGATTGCCGAGAACCACGGCATCGATCCGGATATCGAGGTCGATCTCAGGCCGGACCTTGTCGCCAAAGGGGCCGATCCACAGCTCGAGCGCGCGGTTGAGGTTCTCCTCGAGAAGCTCAAGAAAGGCGAAGGGAAGAAGCCCGTGAAAACCCCGACCTACCCGAGCATCGCGACGTCCGGCAAGAACTAGCCCTCTCGCTGCCAGGTAAACCCCGCGCCATGGATCCCGCGATCCATGGCCCGCAGTGCCATAACCGGGGCGACATCACGTCTGATGATCGTGGGACTTGCACCGTTATTGCTCCTCGCCGTTCGCGCCCAGGTGATCGAGCAACCGCCGACGGCCCTGTTCGAGGTGCCCGCTCGGTTCGAGATGGGCTGCCCGATCCTTTCCCTCGATCTCGCGTCCGAACAGCATGGACGCCAACCCCTCGACTTCCTCCTCGATAGCGGCGCCACCCGATCCATGCTTCTCAACGCGGGTGTCGGGAAAGAGCGCACGTTCGAACAAGGGAAGCGCGGACTGCTGATCCCAGGCTCGAGTACGCTCTACGCCGGTTTCCAGGACTTCGCCGCGCCCGATCTCGCTCAGTTCAACCAGGACCTCGTCGACCGCCTGAGCCGGCTCCATGTTCAGGGCATCCTCGCCGCCGATTTTCTGTCGAACCACGACGTGCTCATCGACTACGGCGCGAAGCGCGTCTTTCTGTCCCGCCCGATCGAAGCCTCGCCTGCCGGGTCCTTGCCGAACTTGATCACGCTCGTCGGAGCGACCGTTCAGGGTGGCGCGCTTACTCGGCATCACACCGTTCCGACCAGCCGGGCGTCCGAGGTTACGGTCGAGGCGGAGGGCCGCAAGTTCTACCTCGACGCCTCGCTCGTCGAAGGCAACGGCGGGGCCTGGCGGATGCGCTTCGACACCTGGGCGTCGCGTTCCACGCTCTCCACCTCGATGGCGTCCCGCCTCAAGCGCACCGGCGCCTCTGAGCGTGTGTCCGCGGCGGGGGCAAGCTTCGACGCCGAACAGGTCGAGGCGACCGTCTCTCTGGGCAAGGGCCTCTCGGTCGACCTCAAGCCGGTCGCGACGGACGCCGTTGAATCAATCTTAGGCTCCGACGCATTCCGGGACCGAACCTTGCTCCTTCAGCTCGGCCACTCGCGCCTGAAAGTGTGGGCCGAGAGTGTTTTGGCTAAGTTCGAGCGGGAATCAGGCTAGGTCGTCTTCTCGATCGTGATCTCGTCCGCGCCGACCGGAAGCTTCAGGATCACAAACGGGTTCGTGACGAGTTGCGGCAGGATCGTCCCGGGCGCGGGCTTCGTCTCCGAATACCGGACCTGGACCTCGTGCGGCCCGATCCGCGCGATCCGGTCGATCACCGGTGTGTAACCCGGCGTCGGGCGCTGCCCAAGAAAGATCGCCGCCAGTCGCCACTTGTTGAAGTCGCAGTCCGGCGGCGGTGTGGCACGGCCGAACCCGACTCGCCACATGTCCGCCATCTCCTTCTTGCTCGAGATCAGGTACGTCGTCTCGCTCTTCATCAAGCAGTGCCCGCCGCTCAGAAAGATCAGCTTGGGGTACGCGTCCCCCGTGTCGTAGGGGTGGCGGGGATCCTCGACCGAGCCCTCGAACCGGACCTTGCCCGGCTGCGAAGGGAAGCTGACGATGACGTAGGGCGAGGTCTGCGCCGCCCTCTTGTCCGAATTCGTCATCGGCACCCGCTCGACCCAATGAACGACGGTTGCGTCACCAACTCGCGCGACAGATCGGACGCTGATCTGATAGCCAAAGCTCCCGCGATGTCCAAGATGCACCGCGACGAGCTCGTTCTTCGACCAGTCGAGCCCCTTGGGCAAGGGAGTGGAGCCCATCGCGTCGCTCCAATAATTGGCAAACTCCTCCGGCGTGCGGAGCACCTTGTGTTCCGCCTGCGTCACCCGGCAGTTGGTTCCCCCTTTCACCGTGCGGAATTGCAGGAACTGCTCGCCATGGGCGGCAAGGGCGAGGCCCGCCAGGAAAAGAACCGCGGAAGTTCGGATCGACATACTAATGGTATGACGGCGCCGATGGGGGCATGTTACTGCCGGGGGCCCGGCGCCTGAGCACAAACCAAGTCGCGTCCGACGCCTCGAGTGGGCCGAGAACGGTCCGGTACCTCCCCTTCATCGAGGGGATGCGGGGCGTCGCCGCGCTCTATGTCGTGCTGGGGCATGTCGCCGCCCTGGTCGACCCCGCCGCCGTCAGCCGGGGTCCGACCAAGGCCCCGGCGTGGCTTCACTCGTTCCTGACCGTCTTCGCCTACGGCCACCTCGCCGTTGCCGCCTTCATCGTCATCTCCGGCTTCTGCCTTTGGTTGGCCGTGTTCCAGCGGGGCGATATCGGGGTGACGGACGTGCGAGGTTTTCTCGGGCGACGTTGCCGTCGAATCCTGCCCGCCTACTACGCGTGCTTGGCAGTCTCGGTCCTGGTGGCTTCGACCGTCACCCCGCGCGGCCACGGGATGCCGTTCGTCCAGTATCTGCCGGTGACGCCCGAAAACGTTTGGGCGCACGTGCTCATGCTGCAGAACGTC
>DATGIR010000136.1:0-2870 GCA_035295605.1 Fimbriimonadaceae bacterium
GAATAATCCCTCGGCATGCGGCTTCGAGTTGGTCGGCGACCAACTCGAAGTCCGCTAGCGACCCGTAGTAGGGATCCTCGACTTCGTCAGCTTCGGCGTCCGAATCGAAGGAGCGAGCCAGGTGAACTTTGTCCGGGTCGAACCCGGGAAAACACCTGAGACCGCGCAGGTTCTCGAAGTCCATGGCTACGATCAGATCGAATCTTTCGAAGTCTCGGCGATGGACTTGGCGCGCCCGATGAGTCATCGCGTAGCCTCGGCCCTCGCCGACTTGGACCGCGCGCTCGTCTGAGCGTTCGCCCACGTGCCAGTCGCCGATACCGGCTGAGTCGACCCGCAGAGCGAGACCCAGCTCCGCCGCCTGATGTCTCAAGATCGCTTCCCCCAGCGGGCTGCGGCATATATTTCCCATGCAGACGAACAGGACGTGCTTCAACTCGAACCATTTTGATTCCCGTACGGTCCATGCGTCTGAAATGGCCCGATCGTTGACGCCGCACGCGCGAATAAAATCGCAGGATCGGTCGCCGGGCGACTATAGTTGCACCATGCGTCGGTCTTCGCTCTTCCTAGCCGCCATCGCCGTCCTGATCGGTGGCTGCGGTGTCATCAAGCCGGCTTCGTCCGTTTTTGCCGGAAAGTGGCAGTTGGATCCTAAGAGCATCAAGTCGAGCGACCCCAAGGAAGACGAGTCGGCCGCGAAGGAAATCGGTGAGATGATCTTCGACTTCCGTGAAAACAAGACGTTTACGCTATCGACCCGGCAGGGCGATAAGAACGGAACTTTCGAGGTCGAAAACGGCACGGTCACCATGCATCTCGCGAATCCGAAGTCCGACTCCGAGAAGCAGGCGATTGTCGGGAAGTTGAAGGACGAGGGCAAGACGCTCGAGGTGACGGGCGGCGGTACCAAGTTCACGATGAAGTTCCGGAAGCTCTAGCCTAAGAAGCCTTAAGGTAATGACCCGTCCACATGGGTCCCCTGGGCCCCTCGAACTAGCCGGTGGGATTGCCGGACGTAGGAAGACGGGTGATGTTACCAAGCCTATGTCCACGCGTTCTGCTTGCCACCGGCGTCGGCCTGATGAGCCTCATGAGCCAGATGGCCACCGCGCAAAACGGCGGCCCCGTCCGGATGGCCAGGATTTCATACATCGCCGGCAAAGCCTCATGGCGTCCGGATGAGGAAGTTGGCTGGAGTCGGGCAACCGTCAACCTGCCCGTCCGGCAGGGTGCGGAGGTCTGGCTCGCACCGGGCAGCCGAGTCGAGCTCCAATTTGACGATGGTTCGACTCTGCGCCTCGGGGACGACGCGGTCGTCAAGCTGCAAACGCTTTACTCCGACCGCGACGGCGAGTTCACCGAAGTGAAGCTAACCGCTGGAACCTCAAGCTGGCACTTGAAGGACAAGTACTCGATCTATCAGGTGGATACGCCAGACGATTCCGTCAAGTCGGCCGGCCCGTGTGACTTCCGGGTCGACGTGCGCTCATCTGCGGACTCCGTAGCCGTCCGCCGGGGCATGGTGACATTGACGGCGGACGACCGGGATACACAGGTTCCGGCCGGAGATTACGTCGTCATGCATGATCCGGACGATCCGGTAAGGGTGCGTGCGCTCGGCGCCGAGGACTCCTGGGATCGGTTCAACGACAGCCGAAACGTGGTTCTTGAAGAAGAGCCTGCGCATGTCCCCAGTGATATCGGCCTCGTGGCCGGTGGCCTCGATCGGCATGGCCACTGGTACTTCACCGCCGGCTACGGTTGGGTGTGGTCGCCCTATGAGGAAGCCGGATGGGCGCCCTATCACCGCGGTCATTGGGTTTGGGTCGATCCCTTCGGTTGGACGTGGGTGTCTGAGGATCCGTGGGGATGGGCGCCATACCACTATGGAACCTGGGCCCACTTCGGCTTCGGTTGGGGCTGGGTCCCGGGCCCGGCCGTCCAATATTGGAGCCCCGCGCGGGTCGACTTCGTCGATGAGGATGGATACGTTTGCTGGGCGCCCCTCGCCCCGGAGGAGGTCGTCTACCCCGCCTTTTCGATCGGATTTGGGAGCGGCAACTGGTGGTTCAACTTCTCTATTGGCGGATGTGCCGTATATGAGCCTTTCGGTCCCGCTTATTGCGAACCGGTCGTCTACCCTGCCCTCTGGTTCGGTCCGGCGTGGCATCGGCACGGCTGGGATCCGGACGTGTGGGATCGGAATCGGTTTGCCCGGAATGAGTTCCGCTTTGTGCCTCGCAACGCCGCCTTTGGAGCGGTGGGGGTTCCGGAACGCAGCTTTGGAAGTTCGGGCCGTTTCGACGTCGTAAACCGGAACGCTCGCGAGCTCTTCCGGACGCGGTCGCAAGCCGTAGCTGCGCATGGAGCTTTCAGCGGGCCCGTCAACGTCCGACCGACGCGCACGGCCTTCAGTCCCTCGCACTCGTTAGCGTCGGCGGCCAGGCCGGCCGCGCTCAATCGTGCGGTCTACCGTGCCCCGGTCGGACGTCGGATTGCCGCGGCTGGCGGATCGTTCGGCCCGCAGGTCCGGGGCGCCCGGACCATCGCTTCTGGTGCGCGGGGTCCGATCGGCGCCGCCGCGCGGCCAGGAGCCCCGAACGGCGCTCGCTCGCTTTCGTCAAATCTGCGGCGGTCAAACGGCCCGCGAGTGGGCATTGGTCCGCAGGTGAATGTCTCGCGGATTGCGAGCACCGCTCGTCCGCCCGCCGGGGTCCTGGCGGCAAGAAAGTCGCTCGGCTTCCGCGGGCGCACCGGGGCGCTAACCCGGGGCGGTAGCTCCGCGCGGCCGGCGACGCAGATGCGCGTCAACGCCAGCGGAAAGCTACCGGGCACCGGGCCGCGGAACAATCGGATCGGAGGTTCGA
>DATGIR010000137.1:0-4127 GCA_035295605.1 Fimbriimonadaceae bacterium
AGGAAGATCAAGAACGGGATTGGACCAACAATGCCGAATAGAGCGCTTACAAGAATTGTTACGCGCACCGGACCGATAGATTTCGGGCATCAACGCAAACTATCTATTGGCGCTACCTGCGTCAAGTCATGGAAGCCATCGAGCCAATTGAGGGTGAGATTTCGCGCGACCGCCTCACCCCGAACGAACTCCAACGGCGCTACTTGCGCGACGTCTTCTCGTACATCTCGCGTCGAGTTCAAGACGAACACGAAGCGGAAGACGTTGCGTGCGACACACTTCTCGCGGCAGCAACGAGCCTGGATCGACTAGGTGGGACGGACCCGCTCTTATGGCTGTTCGGGATCGCGCGCAAGAAGATTGCCGCGGCCTTTAGGAAGCGCGCGCGGCAGCGCGAGCGACCGCTCTCCGAAGATCTCGTCGCGCCAAACGCGACGGACACCCTCGCCGAGCGCTCGGATGCCGCGAGCGCCATTCGCCGAATCGTACTGGCGCTGCCATCAGATCAGCGAGAGGCGCTACTGTTGCAGCACCTCGAAGGACTTTCGATCGCGGAAATCGCGATCGTTTTGGGCCGGAGCCACGCGGCTACGAACAGCTTGTTGGAGCGTGCAAGGGCGCGGGCATATCAAGAGGGAAAGGCCTACTTTGTGGAGAGTGAATCGTGATTCCTTCAAACCAAACTTTCGACGAATTGGTCAAGAGCGCTTTTCCTGCGCGCTCAGTCTCTGAACGCCTAGAGCGTCGATTGGCCACCGTGGGTAACACGGCTATTGCAACTCGGAGGCGATGGAGCTACCGATTCGCAGTCGGCATCGCAGCGGTTGCCGTCGTGGCGCTCGCCGGGGTGTTCCTCGCGCCAAGAGCTCGAGCAACGAGCCTCGTCGACCGCATTCGCAAGGCGACGAATGGTCTGAAGGAGTGGCACCTCGTCACCAAGAAACCGGACGGGCATGGCACGATGGTCAAGTCTTCCGAAGAGTGGGGACGGGGCGGGATCATCAAGGATTACGACCTGTCCGAAGCACGCCAGCGCGTCTGGGCTCCGGTCGGTTGGACCGAGTACCGCTCGGGCGAGCTACACGCGAGTCGTCAATCCACTTACGGCGGGCTGACCCCTTATAGCGGAATGAGAACTCTCGCCGGGTTCGTCGAGATGTTTAGTTCCGCTAAAAATCACCCCGAGTTCTCGGTGACGCGAGGCCTCTATGTCGAGGGCAGGCTAGCAAACCGGCTCGTGTTCAGGCCAGGAACCGAGGAGGCAAGAATCACGCTCTACGCCGACGCCACGTCAGACATTCCCTTCCTCGGTACTGTGGAAGCACGCGCCGCGGGGGCCTGGAAGGTGGTGCAGCGTTTCGAAATCGACAGCGGACCGGTATCAGCCGAAAGCGTCAAGCTGCAACTGCCGGCTGGGGTTACCGTGGTGAACGAGGAAGAAGCCCAGCGCGATTGGGAGCGGAAGCTGGACAAGCCGATCGCGACGATCCGCGGCGACTTCATGCCAGTTCGCATTAGAGGGGTGTGGGTTGGGACCAATGGGCTCGTCGTGGTTCTCTACACGAATGGGAGGAGTGATCAAACGCTTGAAGGGCGCGCCAAGGGGCACACCGAGGTTGGGCCGGGCGGCGAGCAGATCCTGAGTTGGGCGGAGCCAGACCGATTAGGTTGGGAACCACTCGGCTGGATTCGCGACGACAAATCCAACCGCTATTTGCCGGTCGGAGGATTCCAGGGCACGATGTATGACGGGGGTGGCAAGTTCCTGCATGGACTTCGTTGGAACGGCGAGGATGCCCAGGTCGAAGCGTACATCCCGGCGGTTCCTGGACCAACACCGCGATCCCTGACCCTTGTGTTCGGCGGTACCGCCTTGGTCGTTCCGCCGGGCTTCAAGCCCACCGGCAAGTGGGTGACCGCGTCCGAGATGATTCCAAAGACGACGATCGACAAAACGTACAAACTGCGGGTGACGCCCGACGGTGCGGCGCTGCCCGAGTGGGCGTCGCTCCTCGGGGAAGCGCCACACGCAAGTGCCGTTCCGACCCTCATCGCGGAGAC
Organism: Fimbriimonadaceae bacterium; assembly: GCA_035295605.1. Lineage (GTDB taxonomy): Bacteria > Armatimonadota > Fimbriimonadia > Fimbriimonadales > Fimbriimonadaceae > DAIDHV01. The sequence goes on from DATGIR010000137.1 coordinate 2,062, forward strand.
GCGGCGCGATGAAGCTCTGAAAACTGGGAACTTGAAGTACGCCGAAGCGCAGGCGCGACTCTACATCGAGCAAGTCCTCGCTGAGTCGGCGACAGGGGACGCTTCGTACCTCTTCAGCGATATGTATTCCAAGTTGGGCGACGTACTCGCGGCGGAGGGAAAACTGAGCGAAGCGCGCGACGCCTACCAAAGAGCCTGCGAAACGGCGGACGACAAGGAGCTCGCCATAATCCACGGGAAACTCAGCCGGTTGGATCCGCACGGCAAGCCTTAGCTTCGTCGTCAGTCTCGGACGGCGCGGACGAGGACGTCCGCGCTCCAAATGACACATTGGTAAGCTTGCACCGATGGAGCCGCTGGCGGTTAGCGCCGACCTCGCCGACGCCGAACACCAACGAAACCGGGAAGCCATGGCGGCGGTCATGGAGGAGTACCGCGTCAATATGGCGGCCGCGATGGCGGGCGGCGGCGCGGAGACGGTCGCCAAGCACCGGGGCCGAGGCAAGCTCCTGGCGCGTGAGCGTATCGACGAGCTCCTCGATGCCGGCTCGCCGTTCCTCGAGTTCAGCACGATGGCCGCCAACGGCATGTACGAAGGCGGCGCGCCCGGCGCCGGAATCGTGACCGGCATTGGGCGGGTATCCGGGCGTGAGTGCGTTATCGTCGCCAACGACGCCACCGTGAAGGGCGGCACCTACTTTCCGGTCACGGTCAAGAAGCACATACGGGCGCAAACCATCGCGATCGAAAACCGGCTGCCTTGCATCTATCTGGTCGACTCCGGTGGCGCTTTTCTCCCCCTCCAGGCCGAGGTCTTTCCGGACCGCGACCACTTCGGCCGGATCTTCTACAACCAGGCGATCATGAGCAGCCTCGGCATCCCGCAGGTCGCGGCGGTGATGGGCTCGTGCACGGCCGGCGGCGCCTACGTGCCCGCGATGAGCGACGAAGCGGTGATCGTCAAGGGCCAAGGGACGATCTTTTTGGGCGGGCCGCCGCTGGTGAAGGCCGCGACCGGCGAGGTCGTCACCGACGAAGAATTGGGCGGCGCCGACGTCCATACCCGACTGAGCGGGGTGGCCGACCACTTTGCGCTGGACGACCACCACGCGCTGCGGATTGTACGTTCGATCGCCGAGAGTTTCGGACGCGGCTACAACGCCCCCGCCGCGCAGGACGTCGCCGAGCCCGAGGAGCCAGCCCACGACCCGGCCGAGCTTTACGCGCTCGTCCCGACCGACTCGAAGACCCCGATGGCGATGCGCGAGGTGCTGGCCCGGCTTATCGACGGCTCGCGCATGCACGAGTTCAAGGCCCGGTACGGGTCCACCCTCATCTGCGGGTTCGCCCGCATCGGCGGCCACCTGGTGGGCATCCTCGCCAACGACGGGATCCTCTTCAGCGAGTCGAGCCTGAAGGGCGCCCACTTCATCGAGCTTTGCTGTCAGCGGAACGTGCCCCTCGTCTTCCTGCAGAACATCACCGGTTTCATGGTCGGCAAGCGGGTGGAGAACGAGGGTATCGCCAAGAACGGGGCAAAGCTCGTTACCGCGGTGAGCACGGCGAACGTGCCCAAGTTCACGGTCGTGGTCGGCGGAAGCTACGGGGCGGGCAACTACGGCATGTGCGGGCGCGCGTTCGGTCCGCGCCAGCTTTGGATGTGGCCGAACGCACGGATTTCGGTGATGGGCGGGGATCAAGCCGCCAACGTGCTGCTCACGATTCGGCGGGACGCCGCCGCCGCGAAGGGCAAGCCGATGACCGCGGAAGAGGAAGCGGCGTTCAAGGCGCCCACGCTGGCCAAGTACGCTGAAGAGTCGAGCTGCTACTACTCGACGGCGCGCCTGTGGGACGACGGCGTGATCGACCCGGTCGATACGCGGCGGGTGCTCGCCCTCGGCCTTTCCGCCGCCCGCAACGCGCCCATCGAACCGCCCGGCTTCAGCTTATATAGGATGTAAGCGGCCACCACCATTACGCTAGACTGGCGCCATGGCCGACAACAAACCGAGCGACAACGCGAAAAGCCGAGAGGAGGAGGAGCGCGTCTGGCGCGAGCGCGTTCT
>DATGIR010000138.1:0-14583 GCA_035295605.1 Fimbriimonadaceae bacterium
TGGCGGCCTTCGTGCCGATCTCCGCGTGGAGGCCGCTGGGGACGCAGATGTTGACCACGTCGACCAGGTCGAAGAGGGCTTCCAGGGACTCCGCGGCGGGGACGCCGTACTTCTCGCCGCTCGCTTTGGACCGTTCAGGAACGACATCGTAGACGCCGGTGAGCTTGGCCCCGTCCACGTTCGCCAACGCATCGCAATGGGTGCCATGCACCACCCCGCACCCAATCACACCAACTCGAAGCACGGGTCAATTTACCTGTCGACGATGACCGGTGGATCGCGAGATTCCGAGCACTAATCGACAGAGACTGGCGTTAGTTTGTTTCGAAGGCGGGTTAGATGATCGTGAATATGAGGGTGTGGCGGATGACGCTTGCGGCGGGCGTGTTGCTTACGGGTGTTGCTCCAGGAATCGCCTGCTGCGGGGTTGCTCAGAGAGCTCAGGCCGTGGCGTTCGGCGATCAGACAAATATCGTGGTTTGGGACGCGGTAAACCGCCTCGAGCACTTTGTGCGGAACGCGAGATTCCGGTCCAATGCGTCGAACTTCGGCTTTATCGCCCCCACGCCAAGCAAGCCAGAGCTTTCGGAGGCGTCCTCAGACTCGTTTGTCACGCTCGCACGCCTGCAGCCGGTCCCGTTCAGTCTCTCTTGTTCGGGACCCTATGCCGGCGCCCAGGAGGCTAAGGTCGGTGACGTCCAGGTTATACAACAGGCAGATGTCGCGGGTTACCGGGCTACGACTCTCTTGGCGAGCGACGCGCGAGCGCTCGCCGAGTGGATGACCCAGAACGGATACGCCACCACCCCTGCAGTAGAGACCTGGACGAAGTTTTACATCGCCAAGAACTGGTATCTGACCGCCTTCAAGGTGCTCGACATGGCGCAAGTCGCCTCGACGGGGACGATCCGGATGAGCTTCAAGACGGATCGGCCGTTCAACCCGTTTTACGTGCCGAGCGACAACATCATGCCGGGGCAAAAGGGCACGCTCAAGCTCTACTTCGTGAGCAACGGCGATTACTCGGCCTCGATCGGTGGAAATCAAGGGTGGCGATCGCCCGAGTGGTCGGCCTCCCTTTCCGATGACGCGACCGCCGATCTGTCGAGGCAACTCAGGCTTGCGGGGGGCGGGATTCCACCTGGCGCTCAAGTCGAGGCGTTTGTCGATAAGGACTTCCCGCGCGCGGCGCCCGACGACATCTACTTCACGCGGCAGCGGCCGAACTGGTGGCTGGATCTGCTCGGATTCGCGGCACTTGGTGGGGCGGGGATTCTTGGGTGGCGCCGGGTTTCCCGGGGCCGGTAGCACCTAAGATTTTTCTCAATCGAGCGTCAAAATGCCTCAATTTGGGAACTTTAGCCTTATGGGCTCACATAATATATTGGTGAAGATATCAGATGCGCGAGAAAGCGCATGAAACCAGGAGGCAAGAATGCTGAAAACCATTGTCAATGCGAATCCGCTCGCGGAGTTCCGCGCTTTCGATGAGATGTTCGACCGGATGCTGGGCACGCCCCACCTCGTCGGCCCGACCAACCCAAGCACCGGCCTGTTACCGGTCGACGTCGTCGAGAAGGAGAACACCCTCTTTGTGAAGGCGGCGGTGCCCGGCGTCGATCCCGAGCACATCGACATCCAGATCGAGAACAACGTCCTCACCATTTCCGGCGAGCTCACGTCCGACTACGAGGACACCCAGGCCAAGGTGTATCGCCGCGAGTACAGCTACGGCAAGTTCAGCCGGGCGATCCGGTTGCCGGAAGACTTGGACCTCGAGCAGGTTTCCGCGGACTTCGACCACGGGTTCGTTACGGTGAGCTTGCCGCGCGCCGCGCAGCTGGCGCCGAAGACCCTGCGTGTTCCGATTAAGAGCGCGAAGGGCGAAGCCGCGAGCACGAACGGCAAGTCGAAGGCAGAAAAGTAAGGGGCGCCCTCACCCAGTTCGCTTCGCTCACCTCCTCTCCCACCGGGAGAGGAGGCGCGGGGCGGCTTCGCATTCGTTTAACATTCGGGCCGAAGGTTGCTGAGAAGCGGCTACAATGTTTTTGCGCCGCCGGGCGATTTGGTGGGCGGCGCCTCATAAGCAAGGGGGCATCGGGGCCGGCATGCAGATATTGGGTATCCACCACGTGACGGCGCTGTGCGGAGATGCGCAGCGCAACGTCGACTTCTACACCAATACCCTTGGCTTGCGCCTGGTTAAGCTGACCGTGAACCCCGACGAACCGGGCGCCTACCATCTCTTCTACGGCGACTCGGTGGGTTCGCCGGGCTCGCTCATCAGCTTCATCAGCAAGCAGCGGGGACCGCTGGGCGCGCGCGGCGTCGGCATGTTCACCTCGGTCGCCTTCGCCGTGCCCCAAGGGTCCCTCGACTTCTGGCGCGAACGGCTGGAGAACTCGTCACCCGACAAGCACGCCAATCCGCATGGCGAGGAGTGTGTGACATTCGAGGACCCGGACGGCCTTCGGCTTCACCTCGTCGAGCGAGCTCGAACGAACTCCAACCTGTGGACCGGCGGCACGGTCGCCTCGCCGGCCGCGATTACCGGCATCGACGGAGTGATCCTCGGGAGCCGAACGCCCGCATCCAAGAGCTTCGTGCCCCAAACCCTCGGCTTATCGACGACCACGGAGTCGCTGATGCAAAGCGGAAATCTGCTGAGCCGCTACGGGGTAGGCGACCAGTATGTGGACGTGATGCCAACCGAGCATCGCTCGTTGGCCGGCCGGGGGACCATTCACCACGCCGCGTTCAGGGTGACCGACGATGCGGCGCTCGACCTGTGCTGGAAGGAGATGGCCGACCGTAGCACGCCGACCAGCGAGATCCGCGACAAGATCTACTTCAAAGAGTTCTACTTCCGCGAGCCGGGCGGCGCCCTCATTTCGATCGCGACCGACAAGCCCGGCTTCACCCGCGACGAGAAGCGAAGCGAACTCGGTACGCACCTATGCATTCCCGAGGCGCTGATGGCGCGGCAGCACGAGCTCGAACGACTGCTCCCGCCGCTCAAGCTCCCCGCGGGTATAGCCTAGGCATGTCCTTCATTCACCGCTTCGTCCCGGGCAAGACGCCCGGGGCGCGGACGCTCGTGATGCTTCATGGTACGGGCGGCGACGAAACCAGCCTGCTCGAATTCGGCCCCGCGCTCGATCCCTCGGCAAGCATCCTCGGCATCCGGGGCAAGTCCACCGAAGAGGGGGTCAACCGCTTCTTCCGGCGGTTCGAGGAGGGCGTGTTCGACGAGGCGGACATCTTGGTAAAGGCCGCGGAGTTGGGAGAGTTCCTGGTTGAAGCCAAGGCAACCTACGGGATTGGAGAGATCGTGCTCGTGGGCTACTCGAACGGGGCGAACATGGCCGCCGCCCTGCTCCTTCTTCATCCGGAACCGATCGACGGGGCGGTAATGTTTCGTGCCTCGCTGCCTATCGAACCGCCGAACAAGCCGGACCTGACGGGTAAGCGAGCGCTGTTGCTCACGGGCGCCCACGACGAGATGACCCCGCTGAGCGGCGCCCACCGGCTGGCGGATTTCCTGGCGGCGTGCGGCTGCCGGGTCGACCAAAAAGTTTGGCAGGCAGGCCATGGCCTCGGGCGAGACGACGTGACCGCGGCGGCGGGCTGGCTGGCAGCCGGCTAGTCCGCCTTCAGCAACTCCTCGCGCAGGGTTCTGAGCGCGAGTTGGCCGGCCCGACGGCGAATATCGTCGCGGATGCCGCGATACTTCACTTCCTCCATCCGCACGCCGCCGGGTCCGGCGACGGCCACAAAGGTGAGGCCCACCGGCTTGTCGTCCACGTCGCTGGTGGGGCCGGCGTTACCGGTAATCGCAAGCCCAAAATCGGCGCCGAGGTGCCGCCGTACCGCCATCGCCATCGCCTCGGCGGTTTCCGCGCTCACCGGCCCATGCCGGGCCAGGAAGTCCCCGGGAATGCGCAGGAGCTCAGTTTTGACCTCCGGACGGTAGACGATCACCCCACCGAGGAACGCCTGGCTGGAGCCCGGCACCGAAGTTAACCGCTCCCCGACACCGCCGCCGGTCATGCTTTCGGCGACGGCAAGAGTCTGCCGGCGGCGGACCAGCTCTTCGATGACCGCCATTTCCAATGTGGTCGCGTCGCTGCCGTACACGGCGGCGCCGAGGATCCCGCGGATCGCGGCGTCGACGGGGTCGATGAGCGCGTCGGCTTGGGCGACGGTGGGGGCGCGGGCGGTGAGGCGCAGGTGGACGTCGTCGTGAACGTAGGGGGCGACGGTTGGGTTCTCGCCGAGCATGAGGTGCCGAATGCGATCCTCGACCATGCTCTCCCCAATGCCGGTCACCCGCAGAATCCGGGAGTGGATAACGCCGCCCCCAGAGGCGCGAGAAAGGAACTCCTTGACGGGTCCAAAGGCCATCGGGTTGAACTCGCCGGCGGGGCCGGGCAGGGAGATCACCGTCTTGCCATTCTTCTGGCAGAGGAGTCCGGGAGCGGTGCCGTTCGGGTTCTCGATAAGGGTCGCGCTTTCCGGGCGCATCGCCTGCTTGGCATTGCTCTCGACAAACGCCATTCCCCGCACGGCGAAGAACTTGCGGAGGGCCTCCTCCACCTTTGCCTCCTTCACCAGGCCGTCGCCGAGGGCGGCGGCGATCGCGTCGCGCGTGAGGTCGTCGTCGGTGGGGCCGAGGCCGCCGATCGTGATCACGATATCGACCCGTTCCAAGGCTTCCTTGAGACCGGCAGTGAGGCGTTCCAGGTTGTCGCCGAGGGTGCTGCGACGCTGGCAAGCGATACCGCAAGAGGCGAGCAGCCGCGCCATCGTCGGCGCGTGCGTATCGATGATTTGGCCGAGCAAGAGCTCGGTCCCGACCGAGACGATCTCCGCGGTCTTCAAGCGCGACTCCGACACGGGCTAGCTCTTCTTGGCCGCACGCTTGCCGAAGAGGCGGGCATCGAGCGCGAACCTGCCGCCGCCGGTGAAGACGAGGGCGAGGGCGCCGAGGCAGAGCAGCAGCGGATAGGCGAAATCTTTGTAGTTGCCCTGCTCGCCGAACACGAACACGTTCCGAAACAGGTCCGGCTGCTTGGTCATGACCCACGTGGCCACGGCCATGTTAACGGCGACGCCGAAGGCAGCGACGCGCGTCAGGGTGCCGGTGATCAGGCCGAGCGAGCCGAAGAACTCGGCGAAGATCGAGAGGGTGCCGAGAATAGGCGCGAAGCCCATCTTCTCCATGCCGTGCACGGTCCCGGAGAACCCGTGGCCGGCGAAGAGGCCGAGCATCTTCTGGCAGCCGTAGAACAGGAGGATTCCGCCGACCCCGAGGCGGAGGATCAGGATTCCGAAGTCGACATCCTTGCCGCGCATTCACGGAGTTTAGCTGGTGGTGAGTGGGGAGTGGTGGGTCGAGGGTCGGGGTTGGAGGTGGGGGGCTAAGCCTGGAGTGGGTCGGTGCTCGGATAGCTGCCCAGCACCGTCGCCTCCAACGTGCACTCGCTCACTTCGGCCAGGGCCGCTTTCAAGTGCGAATCCGAGCGGTGGCCGGCGCAGTCGCAGAAGAAGATGTACTCGAACGTGGCCCGCTGGGCGGGGCGGCTCTCGATCATCATCAGGTCGACGCCCTGTTTCTCGAACGCGCTCAGCGCCCGCACCAGCTCGCCCGGGCGGTTCCGCAGGTTGAACAGGAGGGTCGTTTTGTCCTTGCCGGTTTTGGCCGGCTCGTTGTTGCCGATGACCAGAAAGCGGGTGCGGTTGCGCGGGTTGTCCTCGATGTGCTCGACGAGGATGGGAATGCCGACCGTCTCGGCCGCCAGCGAGTTGGCGATCGCCGCGCCTTCCGGGTCCTCGAGGGCGCGCTGCGCCGCCCGGGCGGTGGGCAGCGCCTCGATGATTTCCGCGTTCGGCAAGGTCGCCCGGAGCCATCGCTTGCATTGTTGGGCCGGCTGCGGCCCGCTGTAGACGCGCTTGATCGACTGGAGATCGGGCGCGATCGAGACCAGGTGATGGTTGATGGGGATATAGGTCTCGGCGCAAATCTTCAGGTTGGTCTGCGGAAACATGTCGAGGGTTTCGGGCACGATTCCGGCGACCGAGTTCTCGACCGGGACGATGCCGTAGTCGGCCTGGCCGTGCTCGACCGCTTGGAAGACGTCCTGGATCGAGTCTTCGGGCCTGTGCTCGGCGCTTCCGCCGAAGGTTTTGAGTGAGGCGAGGTGGGTGAACGTCCCGGGGGGACCCCAGTAGGCGCACACGAGCTGCTTCTCGAGGCTTCGGGCGGCGGAAATGATCTCGCGGTAGATGCTGGCGAGCTGCTTCGCCGTCATCGGCCCCGGGTTCCTCCCGGCAAGGCTCTCGAAGATGTCCCGCTCCCGTTCGGGGGTGAAGAAGGGCTTCTGGTTCCGGCCCTTGATTGTGCCGACCTCGATGGCGCACTCGGCCCGGCGGCTCAGCAGGCGAACGATTTCCGCGTCGAGCTCATCGATCTCGTGTCTGATCTCGGGGAGCTCGCGCGGCTCGCCGCCGCGATTCTTGAGCAAATGGGGGGATTCGGCCATCTGGGTTCATTATGAAGGGCATGGGGATAGAGGTTCGGCAAGCCACGGCGGCAGATGAGGAGTGGGTCCGAGCACGGCTGATCGAGTACTGGCACGGACCGATGATCGAACGGACGGACGAGTTCATCGACGCATCGGAGCTGCCGGCGTTGATCGCGGTATTGGACGCGCGCCCGGCTGGGCTCGCGACCGTCATGCTCCACCAGGATCACGGGGAGGTCATGACCCTGGACAGTTCGTTAGAGGGGCGGGGGGTCGGGTCGGCGCTGATGACGGCGGCGGAAGTGCTGGTGCGCGAGGCGGGACTCAGCGAAATCCGGGTGTTCACCGCCAATTCGAACCTGAACGCGCTCGGGTTCTACCAGCGGCGAGGGTATCGGATGTGGGCGATTCATCGAGACACGATCGCGCGTGCCCGGGCTCAGAAGCCAGAGATTCCGTTGTACGCGGAGAATCGGATTCGGAACGCGGATGAGGTGGAGCTGAGGAAGAAGATTTAGAACTCCCAGTGCAAGCGGAGCGAGAACACCGGCGCCGGCCCGCGATCCTTGTTGTAACCGGGGTTGCGGATCACCTGGAGGTCGGCGCTCGCCATCGGGCCCTTCGGAAACTGATGCGCGTAGTAGGTCTCCAGCACCTGCTCCTGACCGTAGTGTAAAGCGCCATCGCCGATGATGAAGCCGTAGCCGCCGGCGGCCAAGTACTCGCGGTGGGCGGGGGCGAGGCCATCGACGGTGAAGGCGAACGCGGCCCGGTCATTCGGAGCTTTCCACCGCTTGCCGGAAACCTGGATACCGCCGCTGACGGCGGTATCGCATTCGGTGTAGGCGAAGCTTTCGGTCGCGCCGTCATCCCAGCCCAGGCGGGCGAAGGCGCCGGTGTCGCCGTTATCCCCGAGTGGTTGCTCGACGCTTAGCCCGAAGCCGTACTTGACGGTTCCCGGCTTGCGGGTCGCGGTGATGTCGGGCGGAGCGCCGGTGGCTTTGGCCAGCGCTAGGGCCTGGCTGTACGTGCCCATGTCCGCCACATTGCGGAAGGCTCGGACGCGAACGACCGCCGGATCCTCGTGCTTCAAAACCGTCGGGTGGGTTTCCAGTTCGATCTGGTCGCCACGGTTTTGGGCGAAGATCGAGGCCAGGGTCGGACCGTTGGCGATCGTGGGCATGCTGAAGGTGCCCGCGCGAATGGTCCAGGTAGGGTGGATCCACTCGACCGCAAGGCCGGTGGTGTAGCCGCGCAAGTCGGCGGCGTAATCGTAGGCGGCGCTGTTGATGAGCGCCCAGTTCATGAACTGGGTGCGGGTGGAGTTGGCGTAGGCGTTGGTGTCGAAAATATCGGGGACTGAGAGCTTGCCGCCGGTGATCACGATGCGGTTTAGCGGCTGCTCTCCCGCGATTTGGTTTTGCTGCTGTTCGACGCCGGCTTCGCCGTGGCCGGTGGCGAACGTCAACCGGGCGAAGGCTCTAGCGAAGTAAGGTACCGGCGACGCGCCGGTGCCGCCAGCGGGAGGAACACGGAGCACATCGCCATTCGGGTAGGCGGCGACGCCGGCGCCGTTGCCGACGCCGTTACCGAGCGACCATTCCGGGTCGACGTAGAGTTCCAATCCACGCGCAGGCCGGATGCCCAAATAGGTGGTGTAGGTTTGAGTCCACTCGGTTTCACGCCGGGAAGGAAGGCTGAGCCGCCCGGAATACGGGCTGTGAAACGGGGCCAGGTTTTGCGAGATGTAGGTGAGCTGACCGTTGACCGCGTACGGGATCGACCACAGCTTGGGGGGAACCGGGGCCTCCGGCTTATCGACGGCGAGCGGCGATTGGGCGAGGCATGTTTCCCCGCCCAGCACGATGGGTAGGAAGAGTGCGAGTTTCTTCATCTTGGCTTCCTCCGCTTACTTCAAATGGGTTCCGAACGCGCCGGCGAGGTCCAGCATGTGATAGCCCAGCATGAGCCCCATTACGGCGAGGTAGCCGCGAAGGGCGAGGAGGGAGAAGCGGACGCTCTTGCTCATCTTCATGGGGCCGAGATCGGACGGATCGCACTTGAGTTCGGGGGCGTCGTAGATGGGATGCACGACTTCGAAGCGGTTGACGTTGTTGGGTAGAAGAACTTGCTGCATGGGATGTCTCCGTTGTTGTAGGTTTGGCATGGCTAGGTGGCCGGGACGAGATTGGGCAAGACCACTTGGGCCGCCAGGACGAGGGAGAGAGCGAACAAGAGGACGATGATCGTCCAGTTCACATAGTTGTTCCAAGGCTTGTTGCTGAACCGCTCGCCGAGGAGCTCGCGGTCGTTGAGCAACAGCTGGAGGAAGATGACGGCGGACGGCAGGATCAGGCCGGCCAAAACCTGGACGCCGAGAATGATGAGGGGGAGTGGCGCCCGGGGGATGAGGACAACCCCGGCGGCGGCGAACACGCACAGCGCGTAAACCGCGTAAAAGCCGGGCGCTTCTATGACGCTCTTGTGGAGGCTGTGGGGCCACTGCTTGACCTCGCCGTACGCCCACGCGCTGGAAAGCGAGATGGCGGTTGTGCCGAGGACGGCGGCGTTCACGAAGAGCAGCAAAATGCCGTTCCTGAGGAATGGGCCATAGATGCCGGCGAGGTCGGACGCCATTTGCGCGGGATCCGAGAATTTCAGGCCGTGGCGGAAAGCGGCGTCGCCCACGAGCATCATCGCGCCGGCGACGAGGATCGTGAAACACGCCCCGATGAACGTATCAAGCCGGGCCCACTTGAGGTCGGCGAAACGAAGCTTCTTGTCCGCCACGCAGCTTTGCTGGAAGAAGAGCTGCCACGGCGCGATGGTCGTTCCGACGATGGCGATGACCAGAAATACGAGGCTGGTGGTGATTCCGCCCTTTGGCATGCTCGGAACCACCGCGTTGAAGGCAGCGGCGCCCCACCTGGGACCGACGATAGCGGAAAGCGCGAACCAGGCTACGTCTATCAGGCAAAGCGTGATGACGATCCGCTCCCAGCGGAGATAGCTTCCGGTGGCGACAAGGGCGATGAGGCCGACTGCCGCGCTTGGCACGGAGATGTAGGGCGAGACGCCCATCTTGGAGAGGGCGAGCGAGATCGCGGCGAACTCGGTGACGAGAGTCAGGAAGTTCACGAGCTGAAGATCGAGCAGCGAAAAAACGCCCCACCACTTGCCGAAGCGCTGATAGATCATCGCGGCGTGGCCCTGGCCGGTGGCGATGCCGAGCCGCGCGACCATCTCCTGGATGAAGTAGCAGATGGGCAGCAGAAGGAGGAGCACCCAAAGCAGATGCAACCCATACTGGGCGCCGGCCTGGGTATAGGTCTGCACGGCTCCGGCGTCGTTGTCCGCCTCCATGACGATGAGCCCGGGCCCCATGACCATCATAAAGGTCAGGAAGCTCCGAGCCCGCGGCGAGCGGGCAACACGGCGGCCCGGCACGGGGACCGGGGTCTCGCGGAGGCGGACGACTCGGTCGCGCGTCAGCACGGCCGCACCATCCACGCGGTTTTCAGCGGGATGGTGCGACGTAACGGAGGATAGTGACGGTCGAAAGCCGAGCGAAACTCCGAGCGGACGAGCCACGCCTCGAAGCTGAGCGGGAAGGATTGGGCGCCTTGATCCATGCGGACGGGCTCAGTGAGCCAGCCAATCACGGCGCGAACGGCGCGGGTGAGAATTCGAGTCATTTTGGGCCTCCTGATGTGGTCGGGGCGAGGCTTTGCGAGCCGCGGACGGCTCGGAAAGACATGCCAGACGATGAAAGGGCGCTCGGACTCTTTGCGTCCGAACGCCCCTCTTCAGGAGACCGCCATAGTTAGCGGCGTACGGTTCGGCAGCAAAGCTTCCTCTGCGCCACCCTTGTGTCAGCAAAGCTGCACGAGGGGGGTTCGGTTTTTCGTTCGCTACTGTCGTAACTCATATGTTTGGGTCCGCATCGCTGTGGACCATGGCGGCGTTGGAGGTCATCCCACGCCAGCCAATGGATACTACGGCATGATGGCGGCAGAAGTCCACCTGAAATCGAGAGCTTTCGCATCTTTTCGATAACTTTATGCGCGAATCTCGAGAAATCTACTCCCCCGGAGTATGGGAACGGAGCGAAGACAGGGAGTCCGTGGATTGCGCGTCCGGTAGGATTAGCTCCCACGATGAACCCGCGGGAGATGCACGAGGGCAACCGGGATGCCTGGAACCGGACCGCGCGCGCCGGGTACGGAGCCGAGGTCGAGGCCGACGTCGCGATGCTTCGGAGCGGCGGCATGAAGCTGATGGACGCCGAGAGGGGCCTCCTCGGCGACCTGCGTGGCCGGTGCGGTCGAGCGATCCACCTGCAGTGCTCCCACGGAGTCGAGGCGCTGAGCCTGCTGAGCCTGGGCGCGGATGAGGTCGTGGGAGTCGACATCAGCGAGGTGATGCTCGAGCGGGCGGGGCAAAAGGCCGAGGCGCTCGGGGCTCGCGCAACCTGGATCCGCGCCGACATCCTGGAAACCCCGCACGACCTGGACGGAACCGCCGATCTGGTCTACACGGGCAAGGGCGCCATTTGCTGGATGATGGATTTGGACGCGTGGGCGGCCGTGGTCGCTCGGCTGCTCAAGCCGGGCGGCCGCCTCTTCCTGTTCGAGGGGCATCCGCTCGACTTCTTGTGGGAAGAGGAGGAGCCGGGCTACGTATTGCGCCCGAGCGCGACCTATTTTCAGGGGGCGCCGACCCCGGAACGAGGCTTCCCTTACGGCGCCGCGCTTCGAGCAGATCCGGATCGTCCGGTGAACTTGACCTCCCGGGTTTGGACGATAGGGGAGACCGTCACGGCGGTGGTGAAGGCCGGATTGCGAATCGAGCACCTGGAAGAGTTCGGCGAGCCGTTCTGGGACCAGTTCAAGGAGATTCCGCCGGAGGAGCTGCGCAGGCTGCCGCACACGTTCGCGTTGATTGCGACGAAGGAGTAGGCGAGCGGCGAGCATAATGGGCGCATGTCCGCCACCGCCGAGGCGATTCCGCCTCCCACTGCCCGCTGGGATTTGTCCGCCCTGTTCTCCGGGATCGACGACCCCAAGATCGATACCGCCTGGGAGCGACTCAAGGCGCGCGCCGCCGCCTTCGACTCGGCCTACCGGGGGAAGATCGACTCGCCGGACCTGAGCGCCGACCTGCTGCTCAGTGCGATTCGCGACGCGGAAGAGATCTCGGCGGAGGCGAGCAAGCCGGTCAACTTCGCCCACCTGTTGTTCGCGGCGAACACCGGCGACCCGGCGGTCGGGGCCTTCATGGCCAAGCAGATGGAGAAGGCGAGCGAGCTGAGTGTAAAGCTGATGTTCTTCGAGCTCGAGCTCCAGGCGGCGCCAGACTCGGTGATCGGGCCGCTGGCGGCCTCGGAGGACCTGGCGCCCTACCGGCATTACATCTCGGTGGCGCGGAGCCTGAGCCCCTACCGGCTCAACGAGGACCAGGAGGTGATCCTCGAAGAGGTCGCCAACACCGGCGCGCGCGCGTGGGTGCGGCTGTTCGAGGAGGTGGTTTCCAACCACGGATTCCGCTTCGCGCGGCCGGGGGGCGAGACGGAGACGCTGAGCCAGCAGGAAGTGCTGGCGTTGCTGCGCGATCCGGACCGGGCGGTGCGGCAGGCAGCCGCCGACGCGTTCACCGAAGGGCTCAAGGCGATGGAGAGGGTGCTGGTGTTCACCTACAACAACCTGCTGCAGGACAAGGCGGTCGAGGACCGGCTGCGGACGTTCGAATATCCGGAGCAGAGCCGGCACCTGGCCAACGAGCTGGAGCGGAGCTCGGTGGACCTTGTGGTTCGGTTGTGCCGGGAGAACTACGGCCTGGTCGAGCGGTTCTACGCGGTGAAACGCAAGCTCCTGGGCCTGGAAAAGCTGACCCACGTCGACCGGTATGCGCCGCTGTTCGAGGCGGAGCGGAAGGTGGCGTACGACGAAGGGAAGGCGATCGTGCTTTCGGCGTTCGGCCGGTTCAGCCAGACGTTGGAGGCGCGGGCGCGGGAGTTTTTCGACGCGGAGTGGATCGACGCCGAACCGCGGGCGGGCAAGCGGGGCGGAGCATTCTGCAGCTACAACACGCCGGACACGCACCCGGTGGTGTTCATGAGCTACCTGAACAAGACCGACGACGTGATGACGCTGGCCCACGAGCTGGGGCACGGGGTCCACGCCTCGCTTTCGCGGGCCCAAACTTACTTCAACTTCCACGGGACGCTGCCGCTGGCGGAGCTGGCGAGCACGTTCGGGGAGATGCTGGTGTTCGAGAGCCTGGTGGCGGAGGCTTCGCCGCGCGAAAAGCTGGCGCTGTACGCGGAGAAGATCGAAGGAATCTTCGCGACAGTGTTCCGGCAGGCGGCGATGTACCGGTTCGAGCAGCGGTGCCATGCCAAGCGCCGCGCGGAGGGCGAGCTGACGGCGGAGGAGTTCGGCGCGATTTGGCACGAGGAGCTGCAGGCAATGTTCGGGGCGAGCGTGGAGCTCGGCGAGCAGCACCGGGCGTGGTGGAGCTACGTGAGCCACTTCGTGGCGGTGCCGTTCTACGTCTATGCTTATTCGTTTGGCGAACTATTGGTTTTGAGCTTGTACCAGTTGGCGAAGGCGGAGGGTCCCGCCTTCGCGGCGAAGTACGAAGCGCTGTTGCGGCTAGGGGGCTCTCGCTCGCCGCAGGAGCTGATGGCGACGGTCGGCGTCGACCTGAACTCGGAGGCGTTCTGGCTGGGCGGGTTCCGGGCGATGGAGAAGCTGGTGGCGGAGTTCGAGGGGCTGGTTAGGGCCGGCGCGGCGGGCTAAGCGGTGGCTTGAGCCCGGATCGCGGCGGTATCGATGACGTTCCATCCCTCGAGGATCAGCCCGCCTTCCCAGACGGTGAACGAGTGAAAGGAGAAGCGGATTTGCTTTCCGGTCGCTTCAAGCCCCATGCCTTGGCCGGCGTGGGTTCCAACCGCGGTATGGCGGGCCGCAGTCTTGTTCCCTTCACCGACCACGTCGTCGACGGTCACGTGAATGTCGGGGAACATCTTTAGCAGCGACGTCCACGCCGCATGGAATCCGTCGCGATCGATCGGCGTCGCGTCTATCCCGTGGGCACGTGCGTGAGGCAACATCATTTCATCGATGGCCGCCTCCCTTCGCTGGTTCCAGACTTCCTCGAACCATCGGACGAGGGTGGCCTTGTTCTGCTCGACTTCGCTCACGCGGTCGTTGTACCCCTGAGGCCCACCGTTCGCGTTGGGCAAAATCAGCCTCCGTCGCAGCCCATCAGGTACGATATCCATCCGCGCGCGGGTGGCGAAATTGGTAGACGCGCTACCTTGAGGTGGTAGTGCCCACAAGGCGTGAAGGTTCGAGTCCTTTCCCGCGCACCATCTCTCAAACTAGGTTCAAAGTGAGCCTACTTTGCGCCCCTCTGCGACCTATTGGCCGAATAGGCAAATAAAAAGTTGCATATTCCCGAGCTACGGCGTATAATGCAACTAAGAGGTTGCATATGAACTCAGCAGTACTAGACAGCATCGAGAAGGAATTCGTCGTCCGCGCTTCGAAGGAGCGGGTGTATGCCGCGCTGACCACGCCGGAGGAGTTTGTGAAGTGGTTCGCCACCGGGGTCGAGGGCAAGTTCGAGCGGGGGGAACGGCCCGTGCTCGACTTCGGCGAATACGGAAAGTTCAAGATCTACGTGGTCGCGGCGGATCCGTACGACTACTTCGCCTATCGCTGTGTGGACGGAAGCACCTACTGTCCCCAAGGTTTCCTGGGAGACGTGCTGGAACACCCGAATACGCTCGTCGAGTTCACGCTTACGACCGTCGAGGGCGGCACGAAAGTGCATCTCAAGGAGAGCGGCATCGCGTCGCTTCCCCCGGAGGTTATCGAGGAGACGCTCAAGGGCAACGACGCGGGCTGGACGTTCATGCTGGGCCGGTTGGAGGAATATCTGAACAACGAGTAATGGCAGCGGCAGAGCTTTTTCGCGCCTTGGGCGATCCGATTCGCCTCGAAATGGTTCAGCGGCTGACACGCGGCAGCCGCTGCACCATTTCCGCCATCTC
>DATGIR010000139.1:0-2886 GCA_035295605.1 Fimbriimonadaceae bacterium
GAAGATGCCGCCGGTGTTGACCGGGACCATCGTATCGTCGGCGTCGTTCGAGTACATGAGAATGGCCAGGCCAACCTGCTTGAAGTTGCTGAGACAGACGGATCGCTTCGCCTGAGCCTTAGCCTGGGCGAACACTGGGAATAGGATTGCGGCGAGGATCGCGATGATCGCGATTACGACCAATAGTTCAATAAGCGTGAATGCGCGTTTAAGCAAGATGAATCCTCCGGACAGGGGGTCTAAGGCCGCGTCGCCTCACCCCGGTCCAACTTACAGGATAACACTGGCTTAGCAAATCGGCAAACTTTTGTTCGACCCGAAACTCCGGCGGGTCGATTTGCGTTGCAGGAAGGTTCGCCGCTGGGTCTTTGGACCTAGTGCCCTTTGAGTTCGCTAACGGCCACGTCGAGGGCCGCCTTGTCCATGGACGTCAACACCACGAAGATCTTTTTGTTCGGAATGGGGACCACCGTCCAGCCCGGCCGGCCCTGTCGATCCTTGAAGATTCGGGTCGCCTCGAGGTCCTTGAAGAAGGTGGCGGCGTCCTTGGGGCCATAGGCCGGAGTCTCGTAAAGGTTGATGACGCCGCCCTTCTTGTAGCCCCACTCCATGTCGACGACCTGCTGGGCAGCCGGGAATTTATGTCCGAAGCCCTTCGGCAGCGTTACGTACGTGCAGAACATCGGGTTGAACGACTTGCGGCTCGGCTGAATCACGGGAAAGTTGATGGTCTTCGAGATGAACTCGAAGCCAACGAGGTGGGGGCGGTCATATTGCGTCTTCGGCGTCGGGCGGCCGTGAGGCGACTGGGCATAACAGAACACCGCGGTCAAACCGATAAATGCCGCGAAATAGAGCCGGTTCATCGGAATCAGTATGGCGAGTCGCCCATGACAATGTCCAATCAGCCGGGCAGGCTCCCGAACTCGGGGAGGAAGCGCCGGTAGTGCTCCCAGCGGCCGACCGAGCGCTTGTAGATCGGCTGTCGAACCTGCCAGGTGCTCGGCGTAACGACGGCGCCGCCTCGTTGCTCGTGGCGGAGGCAGGCATCGTTCCACTCCAGGCCGCAATGGGCCACCATCTTCCGCGCCACCGCCTCCCGGTCCGCAACCACGTCCTCATAGTCCACCTCGAGGAAGCGGTCCGCCGGGAGCACCGCACGCCAGTGCTCCGCCAGCCGGAGGTATTGCCGGTAGAAGAAGGCGATCGAAGCAGGATCGTGCCCAAAATCGAGCGGTTCGCCAAAAGGCGTCACGTAGATCGAGAGGCAGGTGTCGGCGGGATTCCTCCGGCAGTGGATGATTCGGGCATTCGGCAGGAGCGCGTGGACGAAGCCGAGGACGAAGTAGTTCGTCGGCAGCTTTTCGGTCACCCGCGACTTCCCGGGCGCAAGGCTTCGCAAAAGATTGATATAGGCCTCGGCGACCGCAGACCCTCGGCTCAGGAAGTCCTGCGCGCTCGGGCTCAGAATCGAGGCGTTGTCGTAGAGGAAGTGCTGCTCGCCCGCGGCGCCGACCGCCGGGTGGCTCGACAGAATCTGCTCGACGAGGGTGGTCCCGGAGCGGATCATGCCCACGATCAGAACGGGTAGATCGCTTTCGACGCGACCGGCAGGCAGCGCGTCGAAGTAGTCGAGCGTGAAGGTGGCGATCAGCTTGTCGACGGCGGCTGACAAGCCCGCTTGGTCCAGCCGGCGACCCTCCAAGAAGCTGAGCTGCACGGTGTTGGCTTCGTGGAAGAAGGAAAAGGCACGCTCGTACTCGCCGAGATCGTCGTAGCTCTTTCCGAGGGCATAGTTCACAAGGATTCGGTCGATCGGAGTCAGCGCGGAATCCCGCCTCAACTCGAGCATTCGCTCGAGGAGCGTGGAGTCATCGGGGGTCATTCGGCGGGACTGAGTCAGGTCGAAGTAGGGCCGGACCAGCGTGGGCGCCGCCTGCACGATGCGCTCGAACGCGGAAACCGCGACGTCGAAACGGCCCAGTTGCTGCTCGACCTGGGCAAGCTGGACGAGGTCCCCGGCTCCGGCGCCCGGCGCGCCGAGGAGCGCCTTGAGCGTCGCCTCGGCACGATCGAAGAAGCCCTGCTCCCTTAGCGCCAGCGCCAGCGCGCGGAGCCCGGCCGGGTTGCCACCGACTCTCGTGGCCGCCTGATCGAGGCACCGGTCGACTTCGTCCCGGTCTCCGCGCGCCAGCAGCAGTCCGGCGAGGCTCACCAAGGACTGGGGCGCGTTCCGATCGAGTTCGATCGCCTTCCGGTAGGCGGCCTCCGCCTCGCCGGCTCGGCCGAGCCGCTGAAGGGCCACGCCCCGATTGTGCTGGGCGGGTGCAAGGCCGGGCTCCGCGGCCGCGGCACGGTCGAAGCAGGAGAGCGCGTCGGCAAATGCCCACGCGGATAGATAGGCGTTCCCGAGATTGCTCCAACCTTCCGCGGAGCCCGGACGAACATCGCACGCTTTACGTCCAACGTCGATCGCCTCGCCTACCGCACCCGTCTGGCGTAGCAACCGGCACAGCCAGTTGAGCGCGTCCCAAGAATCTGGGTCGCCTTCCACGGCCTGGCGCAGGTGGGCGATCGCGGCAACCGCATCTCCGCGCCGCGCCGAGATGACACCGAGCAGCAACGAAGCGTCGACGTTTTCTCGCTCTTGCGCGAGGATCGCCCGGCACAGCTGCTCCGCTTCGGCCACGTTTCCGCCGCGCATGGCCTGGTGGGCACGTGCGGAGGCGGATGAAACGTCGAGGGTCATCGGATTTGAAGCGTATTGTGGGTCAAAAAAGCACAAATGCCCGCAGCGCAATCAAGATTGCGCTGCGGGCTCGGTCGGTTAATCCTTACGAACTAGCCGCCCGATTTGCCGCCGGCCGTAGGAATGCCGACATGTTC
>DATGIR010000140.1:0-2618 GCA_035295605.1 Fimbriimonadaceae bacterium
ACGGCGGCGCCGGCGGCGGAGGCGATGAGCTTGCGGCGGGAGAGCGCGGAGGCCATGCCGCCAGTTTAGTCCGGCGTCCCGGCATAATCGCCTCGAACCATGCGCATCTGCTTCCACCTACAAGTCCAACCCGAGAAGCTCGACGAGTACAAGCGGCACCACCGGGCGGTGTGGCCGGAGGTTCTGGCCGAGCTGAAGGCGGCGGGAATCCGCGACTACTCGCTGTACCTCTGGGAGAACGGGCACGAGTTCGGGGTGCTGGAGTGTGACGACTGGGACGCGGTGCAGCGGCGCCTGGGAGGCAGCGAAGTCATGGCGCGCTGGGAGACGTTCATGGCCGGCTACCTGGCGACGCCGGTCGTGCCCGGAAAGGGGCCGGAGCTTTTGGAAGAGGTCTTCCGGCTGGATTAGGGTTTGGAGGCTCGCACGCCGATGGTGGTGTAGTAGAGGGGTATCCCCGCCGCCAGGATTCCCAACGTGATGATCGTCGGCACCCGGGAGTCGACTTCATACAGGGAATCGCCCAGCAGGAAGAGGCACGCGGCCAGGAAGAGGAGAGGGGTGAGCGGGTAGAGCGGGGTGTGCACCGACGGGACGTACGGGTGCGGATGGGTTTCCAAGTGTCCCTCGGCGACGGGATCGATAAGAGAGTCGTCCAGCGGAAGGCCGCGATCGATGCGGCGCTTCTTCTCCCGGCGCCGGAAGAGGAAGACCGACCCGACGGAAAGGGCATAGAACGGGACGATGCCGATGACGAAAGCGTTGGTGAGGGAGTTGAACGCTTTGGAGCCGCTCAGTGCGGTCGCGACGACGATGTAGACGATGCCGAGGATTCCGGAGAGGATCACCGAGACGTACGGCGTTTTGTAGCGCGGGTGGACGCGGGAGATCGGTTCGAAGAAGAGCTTGTCCTCGGCGAGGGCGAAGAAGATCCGCGGAGACGTGAGGATCGTGCCGTTGAGGGTTCCGAAGGTGGAGATCATCACGGTGGCGGCGATGAAGGTGATGCCGCCCGCGCCCACGAGCTTGGACATGGTGTCGGCGGCGACGGTTTGGCTCTTCGCGATTTCGGCGACGGAAAAAACCGCCAGATATGCGAAGTTGGCGAGGACGTAGACGGCGATGACGACGAGGGTGCCGAACAGGATCGCCTTCGGCACGTTCTTTCGGGGCTCGAGCATTTCCCCGCTGATATAGCTGCCGTCGGCCCAGCCGTCGTACGCCCAAAGCACGGAGACCAGGGCCAGCCCGAACATCGGCAGGGAGAAGCTGCCGGCGGGGGTCCAAGGCGTGAAGTGGCCGCCGGACTTGGGAAACCCGATGGCGAAAGCGAGGAGGATGAGGAGGAGGAGGCCGCCGGTCTTGGCGATGACGGTGACGTTCTGTACGAGCGTGCCGAACTTCACCCCGAGAACGTTGACGAGCATGACGAGGAGGACGGCGGCGACGGCGAAGCCGGCGCTGAGGTAGTGGAAGCCAGGTTGGCTCTCCTCACGGCCGAAGAGGCGCAGGGCATACTCGCCGAACGCGACGGCGACCGCGCCGATGGAGGAGGGCCGAAGCAGCACGAGCTGCGCCCACCCGAAGAGAAAGGCGGGCACGCGGCCGTAGGCCTCGCGAACGTAGACGTAGAGTCCGCCGGAGTACGGGAAGGCGCCGCCGACCTCCCCGAGGGTGAGGGCGCCGCAGAGTACGATGAGGCCGCCGACGACCCATATCGCGAGCATCGGAAGCGGGCCGGGCAGTTGCCCGGCGATATCCGAAGGGCTCTTGAAGATGCCCGAACCGATGGTGCTGCCGATGACGACCGAGACGCCGCTGGCGAGCCCGATTTGGCGGACGAGATGGGCGGCGGGAGTTTTGACGGTAGGGGTGGCGGCCATAGCGGGTTCAGGCGTTGCGACAGTATAGGGCCATTCGCGGGGCGAAGCGCTAAACTCGGCGCAGGGTGAACAAGCGCGAGAGTCTTTTGAAGTATCTGGACGGCGGGGAAGCGGGCGGTCCGGCGCCGGCCGCCTTCTTCATGCACTTCGGCGACGCATACCGAGCCGGCAAGGCGGCGATCGACCGGCACGCGGAGTTCTTCCGGTTCACGGGAATGGACTTCGTGAAGATCCAGTTCGAGCTGAGCTTTCCGAAGGTCGAGGTTTGGAGCCCGGACGGCTTCGCGGGAATCCCGTCGCTTCCGCTCGCCCATTACGAGCCGATGCTCGAAGTGGTGAAGGGGGTGGTGGAGCAGCTCGGGAGCGAGGCCTTGGTGGTCCTGACGCTCTACTCGCCGTTCATGATCGCCGGGCAGATGGCGGGCAATGCGGCGGTCATCGACGGTCTGGAGAGCGACCCGGAGCCGGTTTATGCCGCGCTCGAGCGGATTACCGAGAGTCTGTCGGGGTTCGTTCACGCGTGCAAGGCGCTGGGGCTGGACGGCTTCTACCACTCCACCCAGGGCGGCGAGAGCCGCCGGTTCAAGGGGCAGGAGACGTTTCTGAAGTGGGTGAAACCGATCGACATGCGGCTGATGAAGGCGATCGAGGCTGAGTTCAAGTTCAACATCCTGCACATTTGCGACTACCACGCGGAGTACGGCGGCCACGACGACCTCACGCCCTTCCTCGACT
>DATGIR010000141.1:0-2639 GCA_035295605.1 Fimbriimonadaceae bacterium
CTCGTGGCAGCGGCCCCACTCGGCCAGCTCCTCGACGCCGCCCAGCATCTCGAAGGCGGCCTGGAACGCCTCGGCCAGGGCGTCGCCGCCCCGGGGTGTCTCCGTCTCGGTTGGCGCGGCGGCGGGATCGTCGTCCGGCAGGTCGGTCGTGGTCATGAGGTTGGTTGCTTCCAAGGCAGGCGCGCGCCGTCGGCCGCCGGAACGAACGCGTCCGGCGCGGGCGGCAAGAGGGGGTTACTGGCAGGTTTCAGGTCCGAACTCGGGGACGGTTTGCCCAGAAGAAAGGATGGCTGACGGCGAGGGTTACGCGGGGACTTCAGGAGTACAAGGACGTTAGGAGGTTAGGAGCGCAGCCAACCATCCTTGCCTCTGGGCAAAGCGCGGCGAGAGGGCGCTAGGACGTGTCGTCCTTGGGCGGGCGCTCGGAGGGTCCGCCCTCGTCCCACGGCACGATCGTCAGCGAGGTGAGGCCGAACGGCTCGCGATGGACGCGCGACCAGCGGTCGATCCAGACGCACTTGGCGTACGGGTGCGCTGCCCCGTCCAGCACCTTCTCCGCCGTCATGATCGCGCCGCCGGACGCCAGCCGCACCCGATCGCCCTCCTGCACCGGCGGGATATAGCCTGGGGCGACCATCAGCCCACCGCCTCCGAAGAAGGCGGCGCCGATGATGGAGCTGTGATGTGCGAACGGATCGATCGGCCGACGTCTCGGTGGTGCCGATGGTTGAGCATGGTGGAGCCTCCGCTCTCGAACGGGATGTGTTGGAGGTGGACTGGCGGCGAGGGAAATGGCTATCGGCCGCGGCGACGGTCCAAACCCTAAGCCAAATTAGGAACGCTGTCGTAAGTACGCGGTGCACGAGCGGAGTATGACGGAGTGCGGGCACGCTCAGGATTTCGCTGAACTGCAGTCCGCGCGACTTGGCGGACGCTCCTCATGCTGCGGCACTGGATCGCGCTTAGCCGTGGGTCAGCACGAATTGAAACACGCGTGGCGGTCGACCGCCGAGCGACGCACTGGCGCGACGAAGGCTTGAGCTGTCCTGGTGTTCGGTTACCTGCCTGATTCAATCCAGATTGGCGGTGTTGCGCTAGTGTCCCTTACGTACCTCTTTAGCGAAACTAGACCGTCGGGAACCGCCCAAGCGGCATACGTCAACTTGAGATCGATCTCACTGCCGATGATGTAGCCACGTACGTTGTTTCCGCCACCGTGATACTCTCGCGAGACGTATCCCATGTACCGACATAGCTGCCCAAATACCTTGTCTGAAGCTCGGCCTTTCTTTAGCTCTATTACTACAAGATCGCCGTTTGCGGCACGTGCGAAGAGGTCGATCGTTCCGATCGTCGTGGGGTGCTGACGACCCCGTCCCTCGCGGACGAGGCCGGCCTCTATTAGGTTGAGCCTCGACTCGAGGAAGTCTTCGAGGTCCTTCTCCAGGAAGAGCGTCTGTTCGAATTCTTCCGGCCTACCGGAGGTTTGGAGGGCCCTCGGCAACTTTCGATAGGTGACAATGGCTCTGGGTATGTCACCCCGGTCGAGATAGGTTTCTAGAGCGTCGAGCAGGGTTGGCTCCCTCTCGACGTCGCCGTAAAAGGCGATGCAGTTCTCCTTCTGCCCTGCAAAATCGATCCAGACTGAGTCCCGATCATGCTCCTTTATTCGATCGATCAGTTCACGACGACGGCCGCGTGCTAGCGCCAAGCCCAAGTGGCCATGCTCATCTCTGAACTCAGGTTGGATGTACGTTGCACACCGGTGGAGGCCGGCGGCGTAGCTAACGTTGTTGCTAATGGTCGTGAATATCGGAGATCTGAGCTTCTTGCGGAGTGCGTCGCGCTGCGGCTCCGAAAGAGCGCGCCACCGGTTGATATTCTCGACAACGGTTGCGCGATCGCCGGGTCTCTTTGCCCGCTCGACGAATATCTTAAACTCTTCCTGAGAGATCGCACCTCCCACGAACAGAAGTACTTTGAGGAGGAATACGTGTGGGAACAGTCTGACGCCGGCGGAGCGTGTGTTGAAGGGATTGGTCAACTGGAATCGCCATAGGTGCCGCTCGAGAATTGCCTGCCTACCGGTAGGTTCGGCGAAGGCGGCGCCGGCAGGGGTAACCCGGAGCATGTTCTCCGCATCGCGCCAAGCTAACCCGAGGTTCTCGAAGACCCTCAATTGCTGCCGAGGTAGGGCCGGGCCACCGGACGTCAGCCCTTCCTCGCGCAGGCGTGCGAAGACCGCGTCACCGTTCCACTCTCGCGCGTCGAACTCGGCAAAGACGTTGAATATATCCCCGAGGTCGGCGCTGTTTACCTGCTTGCCTTGAGGGAAATACCAATAGACACGGTCAGATTTGTATTGCCGCGCAAACGAGTCCCATTCAGTTTCGACGTCTGCCATCCGCCCCCGCGGGCCTGCTTAGACAGTCCGAATATTCATCTTACTTTCGAACTCTACTAGGCGCACATCGCTGTCGTGGGCGTCTCGAGCTGACCGAAGTTTGTCGTCAATCTCCGCGGCGACGATGACGCCGATGACGGGTCGGCCTCCTGACAGGTTTCGCTTGACCCAGCCCATGTACCGCGAAAGTTGGCCGAATACCTTGTCGGCGGACCTACCTCTTTTGAGCTCAATG
>DATGIR010000142.1:0-4185 GCA_035295605.1 Fimbriimonadaceae bacterium
ACGAAGAAGCCGACATGGCCAGCAGGGTCCGGCGTGGTATCCACGCCGCTCCCTTGGAGTAGCGCCTTCACCTGCGATGCGAACCGCAGGCTTCGGCCATCGTCCGCGTAGTAAAGCGGCTTGATCCCCATCGGATCTCGCGCCAAGACAAGCTCCCGCTTCTCCGAATCCCATATCGCGAGGGCGAACATCCCCCGCAAGCGCGAAACCATACCTGTCCCGTACTCGGCGTACATGGCGAGGACCACCTCCGAATCCGAGTTCGTGGTGAATCTGTGGCCCCTGCCCTTGAGCTCTTCGCGGAGCTGCAGGTAGTTGTAGATCTCGCCGTTGAACGTGAGCGTGAACCGCCCGTCGGCGCTTGCCTTGGGCTGGTCGCCATTCGGGCTCAGGTCGATGATGGCGAGGCGCCGGTGGCCGAGCGCGACGCGTTGGTCGGCGGAGATCCAGAAACCGGGACCATCAGGTCCGCGCAACGCCATGGAGTCGCGAACCTTCTTGATTTCGTCCGGTTCGATCGGGCACGCTTCAGGGTGATAGGCGATAGCGCCGTTGATGCCACACATTGCCAAGCACCCGACATTCCTTGGCAGGCACTACTGAGAGTAACACACCTTATTGGGACGGAAGTTCGCGATTCTGACGACAGGCGGCGAAATTGCGACAATCCTGAAAAAACGGCGTATCAGCATATAAACTGGGTCCACGCTTCGGCGAACCCAACTTGCCGAAGTATCGTCAAACCGACTGCACGGCTGAATTCTTGGGTAGGGGGGAAATCTTACGCAATTCCCGGTAACGGATCCGGCGATTTTGATGTTGAAAGGAGGGCCCCAGACTCATAATATTCTGTTGGCGGTTCTCATAACCCATGCAACCCACCAATCGCATTAAGCGCGACTTGTCCCTGAAGGAAGTTCTCGTCGTCCTACGACGGCAGTGGCTTACCTTCGCCGTCGTCTTCATGCTTTGCCTCGCGGCGGGCGCAATTTCGTTTCGAATGACACGGGCGGTCTTTAAGTCGAATCTCAAGATTCTCGTCGAAATGACGACCGCGGGCCCAACCTCAGCCAACACCGACCCGATGTCGCAAGTCTCGTCGCCGACCTCCTACGACTCGCTCGCGACGCAGATTCAATGGCTTGACGGCTCTCCAATGATGCGGGCCATCTACGAAGGGCATGCCCTGGGCATCTATAACGAGTTCGATCCCTTCTCCCCGACGATCGAGGCCAAGCAAGTCGAGGACACCAACGTTCTAGCCCTAACTGTCCAAGGCTCTGATCCCTCGATTATCGGCCCCGTTGCGTATTATCTGCCCGACACGTACAAAGAGTGGCTGATCGTTCGCCGCGACTATGTTTTGAACAAAGGCCTCGAGTACCTCGCGGCGGACCGACTCTCGCAGGAGATCAGCTACAACTCAGCCGTCGCCGCCGCGCAGAAGGCCAAGTCTTCGAGATCGCTTCCCGCCCTGACCGGTGAGGCCTCCGTTCGCTCGGGGCGAGTCACCCAGACTGCTAACGAGTCAGACGCCGCCGAGGCTCAAGTTGCGGTCGCGGAAAAGAATCTAAATACGCTCCAGGCGCAGCTGAAGGGTCTTTCGGGTCCGGAGAAGACCACGAGCGTGCATCCGAACAACAGTGAGATCGAGTCGGTCAAGTCTGAAATCGCACAGCTCGAACAACAAAAGGCGGAACTCCTCCAGACCTGGAAGGAGGGCTCACCGAAGATCAAGGATGTCAACGCCCGGATCGAGTCGGCACACCAGCACCTTCTTGCAATTCCGCCCGTCATGGATGACTCTCCGACGACCGAGAACCCGCTCAAAGTGGGCCTCCGAACCCAGGTTCAGGGTGCCAGAGTCGCGCTGAACCAGGCACTCGTGCAGAAAGAAAAGGCGAATGTGCGGGCGGCCAAGGCCCTGAAGGAGTTGGAGGACTACACGAAAGTCGATCCAACGGAAACGCGCCTGGAGGGCGAAATCGTCATTGCACGCAACCGCATGGTGGAGACTCAGCAGGCTATCGATGCCTTGAAGCTCAAGCGGGCGCAGGTTAACAATGACCCGATCAAGGTGATCAGCCAAGCATCACCCATCGAAAAAGTGCGGCCGATCCTTGGCCAATACGTCCTCGTCTCCGTCCTCGCCGGTCTCGTACTCTCGGTCCTCGTCTCCCTCGTGAAAGACCACGTTGAGGACAAGGTCACCTCCGCCGAAGACGTCTTTCAGCTTTGTGGCCTTGAACCGCTTGCCCAGATGCCTCGTATGCAGGCGCTGACCGCGCCGACCTCGGCGTCCACCGCCATTGAACGTCACGAACCACCTGCGGAGCTATTCGACAGCTACCGTTTGCTGCGATTCAACCTGTTGAACGCGGCAGAACGCGGCTACATGGGCTCGCTGGTCATCACGAGCGCGACCGGAGCCGAAGGCAAGAGCGACCTTGCCGCCGACCTTGCCAGCGTCATGGCCGCTGGGGGCCGCCGAGTCATTCTTGTCGACGCGAATCTCCGCAATCCATCCGTGGCGGCCCGATTTTCTTTGCGAGAGCGCCCGGGTATGACCGATGTGCTCATCGGCGAAGCAACCCTCGAGGAGGCGCTCGTTCCGACCAACATCGACGGGCTGTCGGTCCTTCCTGCCGGCGCCAAAACACCCAATCCGGTCGACCTGCTCGAATCTTCGCAGATGGTTTCCCTGCACTCCAGTCTTCGCGAACTCGCCGATCTGGTGATCTTCGATGCGCCGAGCTGCCTCACCTTCGCCGACGTCAGCGTCCTCGCGAGCTTCACGGACTCGGTGATCGTCGTTGCCGAACTTGGGACGACCAAGCGGGACATGTTGAACCGGGGCGTGAACCTCATTCAACGTTCCAGCGCGCGCCTCGTCGGCGTCGTGCTCCGAGAGCGCCAAGCACAGCGGAAGCGAGGACGCCGAAAGGCGGCCGCGTAGCGAGTCGAAGCGTCCTGGTCCCACATCCTTCCCCGCGGGACGGAATCTTGGTGCCGCTTGATGCCATCCTTTCGCGGGGGAATGGTTAATGCCGGACTCGTTCCGAGTCCTTCTCGTTGGTAATTACGCACGCGACCGGCAACACAGCATGCTCGGCTTTGGGGCAGCGTTGTCGCGCGGGCTCGTCGAACGTGGAATCCAATTCGACACAGTAGCCCCGCACGCTGTTTTTCGAGTGGGCATCCCCAAGCTTGCCAAGTGGACGGCCTATGTCGACAAGCTGATTCTGTTTCCCCGGGCATTGCGAAGAGCGGCGCGGCGAGCGGACATCGTACACATCCTCGACCAGGGGAACGGCGTTTACGTCAACCATCTCCGGAACAAGCCGCACCTCGTAACGTGTCACGATCTCCTCGCCATTCGCTCGGCGCTCGGTGAATTGCCCTACTGGACGACCGGACGGCTGGGGAAGATCTACCAGGCAGCCAATCTCAGCGCTCTGCGAAGGGCAAACTTCGTCGCGTGCGTTTCCACCGCCACGCTAAGAGACGCCAGGCGGCTCCTGCGTCTTCCGGAAGAGAAGCTTCGCCTCATCCCAAACGACCTCTACTCGGATTGGACACGCCGCGCAGGGCAGCCACCGTCAGACCGAGTGAGGGCGGCCGGAGTCGATTCCGGATCCCGCTTCTTTCTCCACGTCGGTGATCCCACTCCGTACAAGTATCGAGTCGGGGCGATCAACATCTTCAACGAACTCGTTGCCCGCGGCGAGGAAGGCAGGCTCGTGCTCGCCGGCCGGCCGCTCGCGCCGCACGTTCGCAGCGCCATCGGAGCCCGCGGGGTTGCCGACCGGCACATCGAGTTGATCAGCCCCTCCCACGAAGAGCTCGAGTGGTTGTACAGCAACGCCATCGGTGTCCTCGTCACCTCGCGCGACGAAGGGTTCGGGCTCCCTATCTTGGAAGCGCAGGCCTGCGGAAGCCCGGTCTTCGTCACGAACAAGGAGCCGATGTCGGAGGTTGCCGGTGATGGGGCGATCCGCATCGACCCCGAACAACCGCAGGAGGCGGCCACGGTGATACAAGAAGCACTTCGCGACCCGGCGGATCTGATACTGCTCGGCTACACTAATGCCGATAACTATCGGTGCGGAAGGATGGCGTCGGCGTACGCAAAGCTCTACCGTGAGTTAGCGGGTAATCGCTTCGAGTAGCCGATTTGAACCTGCC
>DATGIR010000143.1:0-3317 GCA_035295605.1 Fimbriimonadaceae bacterium
TTCGAGGTGACCCAGGAGAATCTCGATCGCGGGATCGGCACGTTGAACGTGGGCGCGATCGACGACGAGGGCTGGGTGTATGTGAACGACAAGCTCGTCGGGCATGCGAACGACTGGTCGGCAAGCTTCACGTTCGACGTCTCGAAAGTGCTCAAGCCAGGCAAGAACACGATCAACGTGTACGTTCGGAACCGCGGTGGCTGGGGCGGCCTCGGCGACGGGGTGGGCCTGGCCGGCCCGGACATCCAGCCCAAGTTCTCGCGGCGACTCTTCAACGGGCTTGCTCAAGTAATCGTCCGATCCGGCACGAAGGCCGGATCGGTGCGCGTTTCAGTGGCCAGCAACGGGCTTCAGATGGCGGCGGCAACGGTGAACCAGAAGTAGGTCCTCAGGTCCTCAGGTTTTAACGTCCTCAGGTGTGTGGAGTTGAGAACGCTTCGATCCAAGACCGGTGTCCGGCGGCTGCACAGGGAGGCGGCTGCCGGTCGGCGGCGAGAGGTGGAACTGGCGTTCCTGCTTCAAGACTGGTCCGACCCATACAACGTGGGGGGTATGTATCGTGTCGCCGACGCATGCGGGGCGAAAGAGATAACTCTGAGCGGCAAGACACCGGCGCCGCCGAACCCACAGATCAGCGTCACGTCGCTCGGGCATCACCGGCGGGTGAAGACGCGGGTGTTCGAGCGAAACGACGAAGCAGCGAAGGCGCTTCGGGAGGAAGGTTACGCCCTCATCGCGGTGGAGATCACCGACGACGCAACTTGCTATGCCGATTTCAAATACCCGGACAAAGTGTGCCTGGTGATGGGCAACGAGGTGAACGGGGTTTACGGCAGCGTGCTTGCCGAGTGCGAAGCCGCCGTCTTCATTCCGATGACCGGCAAGGGACGGAGCATCAACGTCCATGTCGCGGCGGCCGTGGTCGCGTTCCACGTGTTGTTCGCGCAGCCGGGCCAGGCGCAAACCTGATTCGGACGACGTTGGTTCGGCGGCGCACGCGGTGATAGAATCGAGTGCTTGATCGGGTTCAAGCAAACTGGTGAGGAAAATGACCGTAAATCGAGTTTCAAAGTTGTTGGCGTGCTCCGCTCTCCTCGGGGCGGCTTTGATTGGCGAGTGCGTAACCGTCGCCGAACTGACGGCAAAGGGCGCGCGTCAGGGCCCATTCAAGGCTGGAAAAACAAAGTCCGACAAGATCCGCCTTCTTAAGTTCACGCTGACCGACGCCAAGCCGGTGGACGCCAGGGGAATGCAAACCGGAAGGGCGCTGTTGACCGAGGTAACTATCGAGATCGACGCGGAGGACATGTTCAACTTCAAGGATGCCTACAACACCAACGAGGTGCTTTCGAACGTGGAGATCGACGTGAGCGACGGTGTAGGGGTTGGCCGAGGCACGCTCGCCGGGAAAGTATTCGAGACGGTCAAGCTGACCAACGCGACGGTCAAGTCCCTCTCCGAGGTGTTCGTACACGGCGACACCCCGGTCACGACGATTAGCTTCACCTATCAGAGGCTCGAGGTCATGGTCGACGGCAAGACGACAATATCAGACGCTTCCAGGGTGTAGGCCGGGGGCCAGTCGGCGGTCGGGCTACTTAACTTTCGACTCGCGCTTGAACTCGGTGTCAATCTGCTCGACAAATTCCGGCTTCCAACCGTCTTTGCGAGCTGTCGCTTTCGCCCGGTTCATCTCCATCGTTGCGAGTTCAGTGTCGCCCATTTGAGCGTAGGCGATTGCAAGACCAACTTGTGAATGAACGACAGCGTGGCCGCTCGCGATTGTCAGCTTTGCGTAGTAAGCCGCCTTGGCCGGATCCCGCTTGAGACTCTCAACGCCGCTGAGATACGCCTGCATGCCGCTGAAGCTGAGCATGCAATCGATCGTCGCGCGCGCTTCCAGCAGCGCTTCTGCCTTATCCGGGTCAAACCAGGTTAGGAGGTGGAACTCAACCTGGCTGAGCCTGGCCTTGAGCGACGGAAACTTCGTGCAGACATCCTCGAGCTTCTGGACCAGGGGCTCGTACGCCTTGAAGTCGTGGGCCTCGTAGGTCTTGTAGTACTCCGCCATGACCTTGTGGTACGCGACCGTGGCCCTCTGGTTCTCTAGGATTGCACCAGCCGCGTCATGGGGCTGATAGGTGCCGGCAATCTCTTGGCGGAGGACGCTCGCAAGCCCATCCGCGGGCACCCCTATCCAATCGACCCTACCCTTCTTGACTACAAATGCGATCGGGACACCGGTCGACTCGGCGGCCTTCCCCCAAGCGTGGAACATCGAGCCCGACCGGGTGTCGTAGGCCACGTGGTAGTTCATTTTCGCCCCTTCGGCGCGAACGAACTGCTTCACTCGGATCGAGTAGTCGGAGAGCCGGGGCGGAGCCTCATCTTCTCTCACGCTAACCCCGACAAACGTGACTTTGCCCTTGTACTTCTGGGCCAGCTCTGTGAGGTGCGGGATCGATTCCTGGCACGGTTTGCACCAGGTCGCCCAAAACTCGAGGACGTAGAGCTTATCCTTCTCGAGACGTCCTACCGGCGCCCCCTTCACCCACCCGCCGACGTGTAGTGGCGGCGCCTGGTCTCCCACCGTGAGGATGTGTTCGGCCGCGCTGGGCGACGCCATTGCTAGGAGAAAAGAGATTGGAAGCATGTCCGTTTCCAGTCCGATGTTAACAGAAGGAGTCTGTTATTGCATCGCGCCAGCCGCATTTAAGCTGCGCCGAGGCGAGATGTTCACGCACCCGCCCCCGGGGGCACACGCTTGTGGAACTCGGTCTCTCGCTGAAAGTCGCACGCCACACCGTAGCAAACATCCTCACGCATGGCCGGGGCGATGATCTGGCCGCCCAGCGGGAGGCCGTCCTCGAAGCCGATCGGAAACGCGATGGAGGGCCAGCCGAGAAGGTTGGCGGGTCCGTCGTCGCCGCCCATCAGCTCGAAACCGTCGTTCAACGACTTGTCCGCCCGGGGCGGGCCGTGATAGAAGACCGGCGTGAAGAGGCAGTCGCACTTCTCCCATATCGCGTTCGCCTTGAGCGCCTCCGAGCGCAGGCGCATTGCCCATAGGTAGTCGACGGCGGGGACGGCGAGGGCGGCGGTGAACCCGGCCACCTGGTGTGCGTCGGCAAGCATCTGGAAGCGCTCGCCGCGGATAAAGTTCTCGTGGGCGCTGGCGCCCTCCGCGGCCACGATGATGCTCACCGCGGTGTCGTATGGCATTTCCGGCAGCTTGACTTCGACCGTCTCGTAGCCAAGCTTCTTGAAGACGGCGATCGCCTCGTTGTAGGCCCTCTCGCAGACTTGCGCCTTGTTCT
>DATGIR010000144.1:0-13064 GCA_035295605.1 Fimbriimonadaceae bacterium
GGTCCCCATCCGGGTGTAGAGGGCATCCGGGTCGGAGGTGATGTTGGGCCCGAGGTCGAGGCGCGGGGTCGGCGGGGTCGGCAGGCCGCGCCAGTCGGCGCCGAGGGTCCCGTTGAGCATCTGGTTATGGGCGTACCGGAGACCGGCTTCGGCGAGTTCGGCGCCGGCCGAACGCTTCTGGAACCGGCCGCCGTTGCGGATGTTGTGGCTGAGAACACCGAGGAAGACGAAGCCGAGCAGCAGGATGACCCCGAGCATGATGATCGCGATCACGATCGTCTGCCCGCGGCGGCGGTAGCCGGGGTGCATGGTTGGTTCGGGAGCGTAGGCGTTCATTCGGATCACCGGAGGAAGTTCCTGACCGTCGCGGTCGTTTTCAGCGTCATCGTCTGCGGATTTGGCAGCGTCGTCTGCGGGTAGTCGTGGAGCGTGAGCAGCACCGACATCACTTCGCGCGAGTCATAGTCGACCGCGAACGAGTCGTTCGGGTTGGTGAACTCAAAGCGGTAGTAGACGCTGAACTTGGCATTCGTCGTGTCCAGCGGCGCGTTCGGATCGGAGTTGAGCTCGATGTAGCCCGGCATGTACCGAGCCTGGATCGCCGCCGAGACGAAGTTGGTCGGATCGTAAACCGCCGGATTGAAGCCGGCCAAGTCGGTCGCGGATAGGCCAAGGATGGTGTAGTCGATCACCTGGGTGACCGGGTTCAGCGGCTGAGGCTGGGCGACGTAGTTGATTCGGTACTGGTTCGGGCCGGGGGCCTGCGTCGTTCGCGTGTATCGGATCTCGTTGCCGTAGTTCGGACCGGGAAGCTGGTCCGGGCCCTTCACGACCTCGCTGCCGGGAACGATCGTGGCCCGCGCGAAGGAGCCTTGGCTGCCGTTGATCACCACGTTGGCGCCGGCGATGTTGATGGCGCCGTCCGGGAAGAGCGGGCCGTAGGTTCCGTCCTCGTTCGGGGTCACTCGGAGGTCGATAAACCGCTGGAGGTTTCCGCGCAGGTCGCCATGCCCACCCTGGCCGTTGTAGGTGTTCCAGGAAAGGTTGAACGCGTCGTTGATGGTGTAGCCGGGGCCCGCCCA
This sequence comes from Fimbriimonadaceae bacterium, assembly GCA_035295605.1. Taxonomy (GTDB): domain Bacteria; phylum Armatimonadota; class Fimbriimonadia; order Fimbriimonadales; family Fimbriimonadaceae; genus DAIDHV01. The sequence continues at coordinate 1,083 of DATGIR010000144.1, forward strand.
TACCGCGCCGGCGCCGCTGCTCATCTTCGGCGAGGCCACCGTGCCGCTGAAGCCCAACGGCAGGTTCATGCGCGCCGGACCCGCCAGCGCGTTCAGGCCGACCTCGTCGATGCTGAAGCTGGCGAGAAGCTGGCCGTTGGAGCCGTCCGGCTGGTAGGGCGCGAAGAGCTGGCGGGAGGCCAGATTGCCGATCCACCCGCTTCGGGTGACGGCAGCCTGCACGCCGGCCGAGAACGGATAGGGCAACCCGGCCGGCGGGTTGTTAACCACGTTGTTGAAGGCGGTGAAGTCGAACAGCTCGACCCCGCTCGCGGTGTCGTCGAGACCAAGCGTCGGGTCGATCTGATACTCGCTGAAACCGAACGTGTTGTCGCTTCGAGTGCCGTTGCGGCCGACCTCATAGAGGTTAGTGGCGGGGTTGGCGCCGCCAACGAGGGGAACCGGGTAGGAGCGCACGACCGGGTTCGACCACTGGCCGAAGGAGGTACGGATCACGTCGGCGCCGGATTGTCCGGAGTTGTCGCTCTCTTCGCCGAGCCGCACGGTCCGTGCTTGGGTGCCCGGCTCGTTGCTGATCCGAGTTGGTCGGAACTGGAGCAGCGGGACAAGCCGCGGAGCGAAGTCGAAGTTGCCGGGCGTGCTCGCCGGGACCTTGTCGAACACCACTGCACGGGTGTTCTTGTTGTAGACCGGCAGGATCATGTCGTAGCGCGAGACCTCGGTCTGCACCACCGATGCGTTCAGCCAGGACTGGATTCGCGCCGCTTTGGCGGCGGTCCCGTCCGGGATCATGAAGCTGGGATCGTCGAGAATCGGATTGTTATTGGCGTCGAGGGCGAAGTAGGTGCCGTTGCCCACGAAGCTGGTGCCGTTATAGACGTAGGGCTGGATCTCGGCCCGGTAGAGCACATAGAGGTTGTCCTGCTGGCTGTTCCGTGCCATGAGGAGCCCGTCGTAGGGATTGTTATAGTTAGCCGGATTCGTCGAACCGGCGGCCGCGAACGGATTGCGGAGCGCGATGTAGTAGCGAACCAGCGTCGAGCCGGCGGTTGCCGGCAGGAGCGCCTGGCCCTTCGGCGCGTGGAGCGTCGGGTCGATCTTCCCCGTCACCGGGTCGACATAGACCGGATTGCCGAGCGCGTCGGTTTGAACCTCGCCTTCGGCGGCCTTGTAGAGGTCCATCTTGGCGTAGGTGAGGAGCTCGGGAATCGGGGTCGCATCGAACGACCCGGGCCCCGGCGGCACCATGACCATTATTTGGCCGCCGACGCCCGAGTTATCGCGCAGCCCGGCGCTCTTGGCGATCTCCCGCGAGATTCGATCGAGGAGAATGCGCGCGCGCTCCTGGGCTTCGCTCCAGCCCTGCCCCGCCCGGAGCAGGTTGAAGGAATCGATGATCGGAAGCACGATGATCGTCAGCAGGATCGCGGTGATCGCGATGACGGTCAGGAGCTCGATGAGGGTGTAGGCCCTGCGTCGTCGGAAGGTCATGTTAATTGCCCCCTCGTGCCATGAAGGTTTCGGTCGTTATCGTCCGGAAAAGTCCGGAGTAGGAGTCGTAGGCTTGCACGGCCGGCACCACCGCCCCTGAGAGCGAGAATGCGGTTGGGTTGTTGTAGGCCCGGACGGCGACCGACACGCCACGCACGCCGCGAACCGCGAAACCGTGGCTGAAGTCGAACGCGAGCGCGTTGCCGTCGGCCTCCCGGAGGTCGATGTACGGCCCATTCGGATCGGCGGGCACGTTGCGCACCACGAACGCCTGGTTCTCCATCGTGTGGATGTTCGCATCGGCCGAGCTCGTGTAGTAGGCGAGGTCGACGGAGACCTTGCGGCCCACGTCCATGTTCGGGAAGTAGATCCGGGTGTTGCCGGCGCCGACCGTGTACTGGGCCGCGCCAGGGCCGGTCGGGCTGGCGGGCACTTCGTGGAAGACGGCTGCTGCGAGGAGGGGGGCCACCGCCCACTCGTTCTTGGCCTGGTAGAGCACGCGAACCGTGCGGCCGTTGGCGTTCACCTTGATCGGCGGGTCGAAGCCGGTGGGGCTGGTGGGATCGGGCAAGGCGAGGAGAACCTGGTTGCCTGCCGTCGCGGCGTCGTTGTCCACGATCCGGAACGAGCCGTTGCTCTTGTCGACATAGAACGACGACTGGGTGGGATCGATGTTGATATCGTTGAGGGTGTTGCCGGTGGGCGGACCCTGCGGGTTGGTCGCATCGTAGATCAGCAGGCCGCCGGTTTGAACGTCCTGGAACACCACGTCGGTGTTCGTGAGGGCGCCGCCGGTGAGCAGGGTCTGTACGCCGACGCCGGGATACGGCAGCGAATCCGCGTAGGAGGTTCCGAGAACCTTGAGGCTGCCGAGCGACAGCTTGTAGTCGACCTCGTTATCGTCGAGCCGGAACTGGTCGCTGATGATCCGCCAGTCCTGAACCTGATAATCGACGCGCCCTTTGAGCGGCTCTCGTTGGCCGGACGCGCGGACGATGTAGTAGTTGTAGCCGAGCGGGCTGAAGAGCAGCACGCCCATGTGCAGGTTGAGGACCTTGTACTGATACGGGTCGGTGAGGCTGAAGGGGTTGGCGGCCGGCACCGCGGTGAAGAGCCGCTGAATCTGAACCGAGTTCGGATCGATGCTCAGGTACGTCTCGCCGACCGGGGCAAGCGAGCTGAGCGGAATCGTCATGTAGCTGCCGACCGTGTTGCCGCCGGTGGACTGGATCTGCTGGGCGACCACGTCGCGGCGGTAGACCGTCGCGCCGAGCTGCGTGTAGATCGAGCAGGTGAGCCGGAAGAAGGGGTTGGTCGCCGGATCGTCGACGGTCACGCTGAGGGTCCCCGCGGCAGCGTTCGGATCGCTGATGTAGGCGCGGCTGCCGGGCGTGAAGCCGGCCGGGATCGGGCCGACCTCGACTTCGTAGTCGTTTCCGTACACCGCGATTGGCGAGGTCTCGGTCGGACTGAGCTGGCGGGTCGGCCCAAACTGGAGGACCATGAGCCCGCCGAAGTAGTTGCCGATCGTGCGCGGCGCGGGAATGATTTGCCCTTCGCCGAAGATTTGCCGGAAGACGTTCGGCCCCGCGTAGAGGGCGTAGTTCGAATAGGTGTTGCCGCCGTCGATGAAGCTGCCGTTCGCGTTCAATACGAAGCCCGGCTGGTTCTCGTCGAAGATGCTGAAGTCCAGCGGCGAGCGGCCAGGGAAGATGTTGCCGTTGTTATCCAGCGGCGCGATCATGTCGGGCAACTGGTAGGGGTGGGCGCGCAGAACCTCGCTCACGTTGCGCCCGAGGGCGTTGCCGATGGAGGCGTCTCGCGTTCGTGCCAGGATCTTGAAGCCGCCGGGAAAGATCTGGGCAAGGGCGAGGATGCCGACCATGAAGACGACGATCACGACCAGCACTTCGATGAGCGACGTGCCGGCCCGGCGTCGACCGGAGCGGTGCCAAACGGGACTAGACATAGAGACCTTGGAGCGCAGCATGGTTGAATCTCCCAAGCGTCGGGGCTACGGACCGGTTTGCCAGGCTTGATTGAAGACGTCGACGGAGTCGTGGGGGCGCGCGGCGCCTCCTAGATAGAGGACAATTTCGCGCTTCTCGCCCGGGGCCACGCTGCCGTCCGGCCGGTAATCGCGGAAGTAGGAATCCCAAGTAATGACGGTGCTCTCCGGCGGCTCGCTGTAGCCGAGCTGGCGCAGGCTGTCCTGCGCGGATCCGGCGCCGAGGCCGTAGGCCGACCAGAAGAGGGAGTAGCGAAGCTCGCGCTGCTGCCCGGCGGTGGTCTTCACCAGGGCGGTGTCGTACCCGGAGATCGTGTAGTAGTCGACCGGCGTGCCGCCGACCGACGCGGCCGAAAGCTGGCCGCTGGGAAGGATCGTGACGAAGCCGTCGGCCGGGGCGTAGGCCTGAAGGCTGCACTGCACGGCGGGAACCGCGCACGAGGCGACGATTCCGCCGCCGCCGGCGTAGTCGCCTGCCATGACTGTAGGCCAGACCACGCCGGTGGTACCGCCGGCGGGCGTGGTTTCAGTGGTCAAAACCTGGTCGGTTCCCCGAAGGTTGGCCGGCCGGAACGTGTCGATCGCGTCGACCCGCTTGGAGTAGAGCGCGCCAACGAGCTGGTTGACCGGCACGACTTGGCCGATGAGCGGCCCCGACGTGTAAAGCGTGACGTAACCGAGTAGTTGGGGCGGATACGCGCCCTGGTCGGTCTTGTAAAGCTGGAGTGCGGTTCGAATCGCGTTCATGTTCGACGTATCTGAACTCCGATACGCCGAATCCTTCACGCGACTGTAGACCGGAAACAGGATCGCCGCGAGGATCGCGATGATCGCGATCACGGTCAGCAACTCGATCATGGTGAACGCATGTGAACGCTTCATTTTTTCGCCCATACCCTTCCCTGGAACTTCGACTGCCTCAGCGCAGCACATGTTCCAAACTTGCGGGCCCCAAGGCGGCCCATCGCCAATATGCGTCGAAACCGGCTCGAAGCTGGACCTCGAAAACGGTTGCGACGATCGCCCCCAGCGCGAGGTAGGGACCGAACGGAATCATGGTCCGCTCGACCTCCCAATCCTCTTGCTCCCCGTCTAGGTTCACCACCGGTTCAAACGGGTCCTCCCCGAACCAGCGGATGTAGAGCTTAGGATAGAACAATCCGACCACGTCGAGGCAGATCAGATAGCCGAAAACACATTTGACTATCGAGGCGATCGATTCCGGCTCCGGCGGTAGGTCTTCCGACCTATCGGGCTCCTCCGCCGAACTCGAATCGCCGCTTGCGGCGGCCCGCTTGTCGAGCGCCATCCTGACTACGACCTGGAGGATTCCCAGCACCGCTCCGAGCGCGATTGCCAGGCCGAAGCTGATGACGGCCATGACCGGAAAAAGCACGGCGCCGATCCCCCGGGCCATCTTGATGTCGCCGTGGCCCATCGCGTCCTTGCCGAACGCGATCCGGCCTCCGAGGGTGATCAGGCCGAGAATCCCCACGCCGAGGAGCGCCCCCGCCACCGAAGACGGAATCCCGTGGGTTGAGGCGGCCTTGTCGTGGACGGCGTAGAGGTAGCCGTTGTAGGCAAAGCCGACGAACATGATGAACGCGTTCACCTGATCCGGGATGATGTAGAACTCCCAGTCGATGAAGATCACCGCAACGAGGGCGGCCGCAGCCAGACCGTAGGCGAGCGCCTTGCCCCAGTCGCTGCCGACCACGAGGTACTGCCACCAGATGCCGGCCCAGATCGCTCCGGTTATCAGCTCGACGATGAAGTAGCGGTACGCGACCTTCGCCCCGCAATGCCGGCACCGGCCGCGCAAGACGAGCCAACTGAAGAGCGGCACGAGATCGGGGACGGTAAGGCGGGTCTTGCAATTCGGGCAAAAGCTGTACGTCGGCTGGCCCAGCGAGAGGCCGCGCGGCATCCGGTAGATGACGACGTTCAGGAAGCTCCCGATCACGGCCCCTAGCCAGAGGCCGATGACGCACGTCCAACCCGGAAACATTAAGCGCTTTCCTCGGGTTGTGGCGTCGGTTCAGGCATCGTATGTGTGCATACCCTAGCCGGGCGTTACAAGACTCGGCGTCCGGGCTCAAAAGGAACGCGGCGGTCGGGCCCTGGGGCCCGACCGCCGCGCGGCCGCTCCGAATGCGGCTCGGTCACCGGCTACGACTTGGAGTCGGAGTCCTGACCGGACGAGAGCTGGGAGATAACCTTGGCGAGCGGCATGAACATCGAGATGACGATGAAGCCGACGACGAAGCCGAGGCTGACGATCATGATCGGTTCGATCGCCGCGGTGAGGCTCGCGAGGGTCGCCTCGACCTCCGACTCGTAAAAGTCGGCGATCTTTTGGAGCATGAAGTCGAGCGAGCCGGACTCCTCTCCGACGCCGATCATGTGCACGACCATCGGCGGGAAGAGGCGCGACTTCTCGAGCGGGTCGCCGATTCGGTCTCCCTCTCGGATGCGGGCGCGGGCTTCGAGAACCGCGTCGGCCATGATCGAGTTCCCGACGACGCCGGCAACCGTCTCCATCGCCTGGAGGATCGGAACGCCCGAGGTGAGCAGCGTGCCCATCGTTCGGCTGAAGCGCGCCATGCAGATCTTATGGTGCAGCTTGCCGAAGACCGGCACTTTCAGCTTCATACGGTCGGCAACCCGCCGCCCGAAGCGGGTCGAGACGAAGATCTTCCAGGAGAACCAGATGATGATCAGGGAGACGATGACGATCCATCCCTGGTGGATCAGCAGGTTCGAACAGGCGATTAGGAACTGGGTGCAGCCCGGCAGGTCGTCGGCCTTGAGGCCGAGGTCGACCAGAATCGCCGTCCACTGGGGAACGAACCACGTGACGAGGAAAATGGTGATGCTGATCGCCATGATCGCGACCAGGATCGGATAGGTCAACGCCGACTTGACCTTGCGGCGGAGCTCGACGTCCTTCTCGAGGAAGTGGGAAAGCCGCTGGAGCGACTCTTCCAAAACGCCGCCGACTTCGCCGGCGCGGATCAAACCGATGAAGAGGTTGGAGAACGCTTTCGGGTGGCGCTGCATGGCTCGGGAGAGGCTTTCACCGCCTTCAACCCGCTCGCCGATGTCGCGGAGAATCTTCTTGAGCCGCGGATCCTGCGTCTGCTGACCGAGCACGTCGAGACAGCGCACGAGCGAAACGCCCGCGTCGACCATCGTCGAGAACTGGCGGCAAAAGACCGAAAGGTGCTGCAGCTTGACGCGGCCGAAGCTCTTCGGCTTCGCGCTCTTGGCGCGAAGCATCGAGACTTCGGTGATCGTAAAGCCTTGCTCTTCAAAACGACGCCGCAGAATCTCTTCGCTTTCGGCGTCGGCGGTCCCTTTCTGAATACCTCCGCTTGCGTCGCGGAACGTGTAGCTGAAGACGGGCATGGTGTTCTCCTAGCGTCGAGGCTGTTGACTGCTCGGTCCGGCGCCGCCGCCGGGAACCGTGTTGATCATCTTGCGAAGCTCTTCAGGATTCTGGCAGCGCTCGAAAGCCTGTTCCATCGTGATGAAGCCCTTCAAATACAGATCGCGCAGGGTCTGATCCATGGTGATCATTCCCTGGTTGCCGCTTGTCTGAATCATGGACGGAATCTGGTGCGTTTTCGCCTCACGGATGAGGTTGCGGATAGCCGGCGAGGCAAGCATGATCTCATTGGCCGGGACACGACCGGGGGCGCCGGCGCGCGGCAATAACTGTTGGGCGACAATCGCCTGCAAATTGTTCGAGAGTTGCACGCGAATCTGCTCCTGCTGTCCGGGCGGGAAGACGTCGATCATACGGTCGATCGACTCAGCCGCGTTGTTCGTGTGCAGGGTCGCGAAGACGAGGTGGCCGGTTTCCGCGGCCGTGATCGCGAGGGCGATCGTTTCCATGTCGCGCATTTCACCGACGAGGATGACGTCGGGATCTTCTCTGAGCGAGGCGCGGAGCGCGTTGGCAAAGCTGCGGGTGTCGTTACCCACTTCGCGCTGGTTGAGCACGCTCTGCTTGTGGGTGTGCAGGTACTCGATCGGATCCTCGATCGTGATGATGTGCACGGCCTTGTTGACGTTGATATGGTTGATCATCGCCGCGAGGGAGGTCGATTTGCCGGAACCGGTCGGGCCGGTCACGAGGATCAAGCCACGCGGCCGTTCCGTGAGCGACTCGAGCAGCGGCGGCAGGTTCAAATCCCGGACGGTGGGAATCTTCTGCGGAATCAGCCGAAAGGCAGCCGATACGGCGCCGCGGTCGCGGTACATGTTCACGCGGAAGCGGGCGCGCCTGGGCAGCGCGTAGGAGAAGTCGAGTTCGAGCGTCGTCTCAAAACGGTTGATGTGCTCGTCCGAGATGATCTCGTACATCAGGCGCTGGGTGTCCTGCGGCTCGAACTTGGTGAAGTTCAGCCGCTTGAGGGCGCCGTCTTCGCGGATAACCGGTTCGGAGGCTACGGAGATATGGAGGTCCGAGCAGTTCCGGTCGACGACGATGTGCAGCAGCTCATCGATATGGATGTCGCTGACCGAGATCGGTTTGCCGCCCCCCTCCTTGGGAACCTCGCCTTCCGTTGGCGCCGGCGTATCGGCCGATGCAGGTGCGGGTGGCGGTTCGCCGAATTGAAAGTTGGGGGTGTCGTCCATTGATTTTCTGTGCTTAGTAGCCCGCGGTGAAGACCACGCGCATAACTTCTTGTGGGTCCGTGACTCCGAGCAGAACCTTTCCGAGGCCGTCCTCGCGAAGCTCGTGCATGCCGTGCGCTTTAGCCGCAGCCTTAAGATCGGCAGTTGGCGCCCGGCGCACCACTAATTCTGCGAGCTCGGCGTTGATCCGCATCAGCTCGTGGAATCCGGTTCGGCCTTTGTAGCCGGTCATCCGGTTGTCCTCGTGGGGCACGCCGCGGTAAAGGGTCACCAACTCGTCGGCGTTCGTAACCTTGAAGCCGAAGCGCACCAGATCGCTTTGCGGCACTTCATACGACTCGCGGTGCTCCTTGTCGATCTGTCGCCCGAGGCGTTGCGCGAGCACGCCGGTGAGCGTCGCCGCGATGAGGTAGGGCTCGACGCCCATGTCGATCATACGAAGCGGAGTGGAGGGCGCGTCGTTAGTGTGAATCGTGGAGAGGACCAAGTGTCCCGTGAGCGACGCTTCGATCGCGATTTCTGCGGTCTCCAGGTCGCGCATCTCTCCGACCATCATGATGTCGGGGTCTTGCCGGAGGAAGGAGCGAAGGGCGGTGGCAAAGGTCAGACCCGCTTTGCGGTTCATCTGAACCTGGGCGATGCCGTTGATCTGATACTCGATCGGGTCCTCGGCGGTCACGATGTTCACCCCGATCGTGTTGAGCATGTTCAAACACGAGTAGAGGGTGGTGGTCTTGCCGGAACCGGTCGGGCCGGTGCAGAGGAAGAGGCCGTTCGGCTGGGAGACCAGCTCCTCGATCACGAGCTGGTGCTCGTCGGTGAAGCCGAGTTTGTTCAGACCGATCATCGTGCTCGACTTGTCGAGAATACGGAGCACGATCTTCTCGCCCCAAGGCGTCGGAATCGAGCTGACGCGGAGGTCGTACTCCTTGCCGGCGTGGCGAACCTCGATACGACCGTCCTGCGGGACGCGCCGTTCGGCGATGTTCATGTCCGCCATGATCTTCAAGCGGGAGATCAGCGGGGCCATGAGGTTCCGCGGAACCGTCATCGCCTCCATGAGCACGCCGTCGATTCGGTACCGGACACGGACCGACTTCTGCTGCGGCTCGACGTGGATGTCCGAGGCGCGGTCCGCGACCGCCTGCTGGATCAGCGCGTTGGCCAGGCGGATGATCGGCGCCTGCTCCGCCATCTTTTCGGCTTCGCTGTCGTCGACATCCTCGTCCTCTCGGCCGCGCTGTACGCCGGCCTGGGCGATCGCGGTCCGGACGTCGGAGTTGTAGTTGGGTTGGGCGGCGGCGGGGGTGTTCGCGCCGTTCGTCGGCGCCTTCGCGACCTCGGCGGAGCCCGAGTAATACTTGCGGATCGCATCCTCGATCGCGCCGGGAACCGCCAGCACCGGAACCACCCGCATTCCCGATGCCATACGCACGTCGTCGGAGGCTTGGATGTTGTCCGGGTTCGTCATCGCCAGGTAGAGCACGTCCGGATCCTTCTTGACGGGGATCACGTTGTGCGACTTGACAATGCGCTCCGGCACCGCGTTGATCGCGTTGTTCTCGATCGTCACCCGGTCGAGATCGACGAAGCCAACCCCGCGCTCTTGCGCCTTGGCCTGGAGCACCTCGCGCTCGCCGACCATCCCAAGTTGGACAAGCACCTTGCCGATGTCGGTTTCGTTGGTCTGTGTTTGAACCTTGAGCGCCTCGTCTCGCTGCTCAGCCTTCAGGTAACCCTTCTCTTCGAGGTACTGCAACATCGGTTTGCGCGGCAATGCCATTGACTCTTAACACCCTTAAAGCGGACTGATTGCCCGTTTCCGCGCGAGCCGCGATGTGACGCTCTGCAGGCGCCATCGGCGGTCGCGTTCCCCCGGCCGGACAATCGCTTATTGTAGCCCGTCTTCGCCGCAAAAACGAAGCGGATTCCCAATTCGCTCTACAAACGCTAGAGACGCGCCTCCGGGCCTGGATCGTTCGCGGCAGGTACAACCAAGGCTTGCTTCGCGACCGAATCCTCGACGCCATCGCCGATGCCGTGTCCGGCTCCCAACGCTCGGGACTTTTGCCGGAAAGCTTGCCGTTGGCGGCCGAGCTGACCGACACGAAGAACCCCGAGCACGGCGACTACGCCACGAACTACGCGATGGTGAACGCCAAGGCGGCGGGCGCCAACCCGCGCGCGTTGGCGGAGACCGTGGCGGCAGAGCTGCGGAAAGGCGACCTCTTTGACGCGGTCGACGTCGCCGGCCCCGGCTTTTTGAACTTCCGGGTGCGGCCCGCGGTGGTGGCCGAGCACGTCGGGAAGATCTTGGAGCTGGGCGACCGGCTGCCGCTCGTGGCGAACCCGCATCCACGCCGGCTCAACGTCGAATTCGTCTCGGTCAATCCGAACGGACCGATCACGGTCGGCTCGGGGCGGGGCGCGGCGTTCGGCGACACCCTGTGCCGCGTGCTGCGAGCGGCGGGCGACGAGGTCGATGCCGAGTACTACATCAACGACGCCCTCAACTCGCAGCAGATGCGGCTGTTCGCGGAGTCGGTCCGCTACTACCTCGCGCTGGCGGCCGGCGTCCAAGCCGCCTTTCCGGAAGGCGGCTACAAAGGCGACTACGTGAGCGAGGTCGCCGACGCCCTGCGCGAGCGAGCATTGGCAACCTGGCAAACCCCGGTCGAGGAGACTCAGCGGGCAGCCGAAGCGATGATGCTCGAGGCCCAGCGGCGCGATCTGGCTGAGTTCGGCGTGACCTTCGACCGCTGGTTTTCGGAGCAATCTCTGCACGACTCCGGCGCGGTCGAAAGCGCCATCCAGCAGATCGAGCGGTCGGGCGCGGCCGACCGCGAGCCGCACTACTTCGAGTGGGTTATGGACGGGAAGGAACGGCGGCTCGAGATGATCGACTCGGTCACTCGGCCGACCGACAGCGAGTACATCGAGTTAGAGGGGCCGCTCTGGCTGCGCTCGGCACAGTTCGGCGACGAGAAGGACCGCGTGTTGGTCCGGTCCGACGGCCGGCCGGCCTATATCGCCGGCGACCTGGCCTACATGGAGGACAAGCTCGGCAAGCGGCACTACGGCAAGGCGCTCTTGATCCTCGGCCCCGACCACCACGGCTACATCGGCCGGATGAACGCCGTCGTGCGGGCGCTTGGCCACGAGGCTGCGCGCTTTGAGATCATCCTCTACCAACTCGTCCGGTTCGTAAAAGAGGGCAAGCCGGCGCCCATGCGCAAGCGGGACGGCAACATCTACGAACTGCGGGACCTGGTGAAGGAGATCGGCGTGGATGCGGCGCGCTTCTTCTACTTGATGCGCAACCACGACACCTCGATGGATTTCGACATCGACCTCGCCACCAAGCGGAGCGACGACAACCCGGTCTATTACGTCCAGTACGCCCACGCGCGAATCTCCTCGGTGCTCGCGAAAGCCGGAGAGGCGGGTTTCGCGGAGGGCGCATGGTCCCCCTCCCTTGCCGGATTGCTGACTCACCCGACCGAGATGGCGCTGATCAAGAAGGCCCTCGACCTGCCCGAGGAGGTCAAGCGGGCCGCGACCGATTTCGGCGTGCACCGGCTGACGACCTACGCGGTCGAACTTAGCCGCACGTACCACCACTTCTACGACGCCTGCCGCGTGATCCAACCGGACCAGCCCGAGCTCTCTCAGGCTCGCCTTTGCGTCTGCCGGGCCGCCCAAATCGCGCTGCGGGGAACGCTGGCGTTGCTCGGCGTATCGGCGCCGGACCGGATGTGATGGAGCACGAGTCACGACCCAATACTCCAATACCCCAACACTCCGATCCCGTGGCGGTGTACGTCCACATCCCCTTCTGC
>DATGIR010000145.1:0-2917 GCA_035295605.1 Fimbriimonadaceae bacterium
GTTCGATTTGCGGGGTGGGACGGTCGCGGTGCAGCTTGTGCGGGGTTCGGACGTCAACGGACCGGCCCCGGTCGACCTCGACGACGTGGACAAGCACGGAAGCGACGCGGTGGCGGAGGGCGCGCCGCGCGTGCGGCCGATGATCGTGAGCATTCTGTGCAACACGAGCCCGACCGGAACCGTGGAGCTGGGGATCGACGACGCGACGATCGAGCGCTCGTCGTTGGATCGTGAGACGATCGAGGTTTGCGGCCCGGTCACGCTCGTTGGCTTTCCCGCCGAGTAACCCGCGGGGCACGGTTTCACTCAGAGCAGCGTTATCCTCGATAACTTGCTGGCCGCGCTCAACATCGGATTCTTCGTCTTCCACACCGCGCTGATCCTATTCAACGTGTTCGGATGGGCGTGGCGAAAGACGCGACGGTGGAACCTGGTCACCCTCCTTGCCACCGCGTTCAGCTGGTGCGTGATGGGGCTGTGGAAGGGGCTGGGCTACTGCCTTTGCACCGACTGGCACTGGCGGGTGCGCGAGGCGATGGGGATTCACGAGACGTCGTCGAGCTACATCGTGCTGCTCACGCGGGAGCTTTCCGGATGGGACCCGCCGGTTTCCTTGGCGAACACGGTGGCGGGAATAGTATTCGGGACGAGCGTAGCGTTGAGCGTCGGGCTGAACCTGCGAGATTGGCTACGGGTCCGGGCTGCCGGTCACGCGTGAGAGCCAGGCGAGCACGATCCCGAGCATCGGGTCTAGCGAAGCCATATTTAAGGCTTGATCTGGGGTGTAAACGACGGCGGCGCACCCTGATCCGCTATTGACCATATCGACGGACTGGATTGCGTCGAGCGGAACCGTGATCCCGCGCCGGCTGAAGAGTCCGACGAAGCGGACGCTGTCGTTTGCGACCTCGATTCGCCTGAATCGATACTGGGTCGCGAACACGAGAACGGGCATTGCAAGCAAGAAGATCAGGGGCAGTCCCGGGATGAAGTACTCGAAGGGGCGGTGTCGGGCGACTGCGATCCAGATAGTCCAGAGATTTAGGAAGAGGGCAAATCCGCCCAGCAATCCGAACACGATCATGAAGCCTTGAATGGACGGATTGATCGCGTAGCTCGCCGACCCCTCCCAGTGGCGAGGCAGCGGAGATGCGGACGGCAGCGGCATGCCGAGTTGGGCCATGAAGAGCCGATCCAGTTCGGCTCGCCTCGAAATCAAGGCGCCGTAAACCAGCTTGCCTTTCCCGGTCTCGACGATCCGCCGACGCCAAGCTTTCTTGCCCTTTGCCCGGAATTCGGTGACGTCGCTCAAATCGAATTCAAACGTCTTCCGCCCGAAGCGGTCCCGCCGCGTGATCCGGGTGCCCGCCACCTCGACCCGTTCGTTCACGAGTTTCAAGAAGAACCAAATGAATGGAGCGAGGGCCGCGGCCCCGACGAGGGCGCAGACCTCGACGATCGCGGCGGTTGACGCCGGCAGCATCCAAGCCCCGGCGCACACGTTTGCGAGCAAGAGCACGATCATCGGAAGCACGAACGCGAAGTAGCGCAGGCGCCCGTAGCCGCGGTAGTCGTGAATCTCGACGTGTGCCGCGTCGTCCATCGAGGGGATTATACGACGCCAGGGGTCCGAGCCCAAGCCGCATGGATCCCGGGACCTGAGCTAATCTGAGCTCACACATGAGGGATTCGGAACTGACGCGGCGTGGGCTCATCAAGAGGGCGGGAGTGGCGGGGTTGGCGGGGCTGCTGCCGACGGCGGTACTGGCGGAGGACGGGCACTGGGAGACCCTCTCGCCGGCGCCGCAGGGCAAGTCGATGATGGGCGTGCCGTTCGAGCGGCACGACACCGTGCGCCTCGGGATCATCGGGGTGGGCGGACGCGGAACCGGGGTGTGCGCCGAGTTCCTCGCCGTACCGGGCGTGCAGGTCAAGGCGGTCTGCGACGTGGTGCCGGAGAAGACGGAACGGGCGGCGCGGATGGTCGAACGCACCGGGCGGCCGAAGCCGACCCAATACCACAACGGCGACCATGATTTCGAGAATTTGTGCAAGCGCGACGACCTGGACCTTATCTATATCGCCACGCCGTGGATATGGCACGTGCCGATGTGCCTTTCATCGCTGGCGAACGGCCACCACACCGCGACCGAGGTGCCCGCCGCCCGCACCCTCAAGGATTGTTGGGCGCTGGTGGACGCCTCGGAGAGGGCCCAGAAGCACTGCATGATGTTCGAGAACTGCTGCTACGGCGAGACCGAGCTGATGGTCCTGCGGATGTGCCGGGCGGGCCTACTGGGGGATCTGACCCACGGCGTCGGCGCCTACGACCACGACCTGCGGGGCGAGCTGTTCAGCAACGGCGGGGAAGGGCTTTGGCGGCGCTTCGAGCACCTCAACCGGAACGGCAACCTCTACCCGACCCATGGGCTTGGGCCGGTGGCGAACTACCTCGAGTGCAACCGCGGCGACCGGTTCGACTACATGGTTTCGATGAGCAGCCTCTCGCTGGGCCTGCAGGCATGGCAGCGCGACCACCTTCAGCCGGGCGACCCTAAGCGCAAGGAGACCTACGCCTGCGGCGACCAGAACAACACGCTCATCAAGACCGCCAAGGGGCGGATGATCACGGTCGAGCACAACGTGAGCGAGCCGCATCCGTACGACCGGATCAATCTGATCGCGGAAACCAAGGGGATGTTCCGGGACTATCCGCCGCGGCTCTATATCGACGGGCAGAAGGAGGGCGAGCAGTTCGTCGGCCTCGACGGCTACAAGGCGGACTTCGAGCACTCCCTCTGGTCTGCCCAAGGCGCGATGGCTCGCGAACACGGCGGCCACGGCGGCATGGACTACATCATGTGCTGGCGGGTGATCCAGTGCATGAAGGAGGGCCTCCCCCCCGACTTCGACGTCT
>DATGIR010000146.1:0-3142 GCA_035295605.1 Fimbriimonadaceae bacterium
CCCTCCGCCACCGCCTAAGTCCAAGGCGAGTGGCGGTGGCCCTGGTTGAAGAAGGAGTCGACCAACTCGTCGCCTACGAGACGGTGCCGATGGCGTTCGAGATCCGTTCCCGCGTCGACTTGGACCACCTCCGCGCTTCGAAGGGGTTTCGCATCATCGAAATCCCAGTCAGGCCCCGTTGGAAGGACTACGACGCGTTCCCCGACTCGCGCCCTACCGCGTTAGCCGCCCAGTTCGACATGTCGAACTGGCTGATCCTTTCCGCGTTCGAGGGTTCGAGGCGCCTGGGCGGCATCATCGTCGCCCGAGACACCCCTGGTTGTGACATGTTGGAGGGCCGAAACGACCTGGTGGTTCCGTTCGACATTCGAGTCGATCCGGCGGCGCAGGGACGTGGCATAGGGCGACGGCTGTTTGAATACGCGACGGCTTGGGCGCGAAGCCACGGCTGCACCGAACTCCACGTCGAGACTCAGGACGTAAATGTCGCCGCGTGCCGCTTCTACCGCGCGATGGGCTGCGAACTCCACTCGATACGGGAGGGGGCGTACTTGCCGGAATTGGACGAGGCGATGGTCATCTGGCGCCTCGAACTCTAAAGACCTCAGCCGCCGAGCGCCGCGCTCAACAGCCGGTGGAAGTGGTGCACGTTCTGCTCCCGCTTCGGTGAAAAGCGGCCCCGGTCGTAGAAGCGCGAGCGGACACCCTTTTGCACCAACTCCACGACCACTTCGTCTTCCCGCTCGACCCGGTCCAACGCGCTTCCCGCGCCCGCGCCCCGCTTGGAGGCATCCCACACGTAAGGCAGGAACGAAACCTTGGTGAGATCGGCCGCCAGCGGCCGCACCACGTTGATCGAAAGCCCCCACGGGTAGAAGTTGAACATGGTGTTGGGGAACACCCAGTAGTAGTAGGCGCTGATCCGCTTCCCGTAGTCGGGTGAGCTCTTTGGCAGGTCGAAGCACGCCTCGCCGTCCTTGCCGACCGCAAGCTGCAGGTTCGACCAGGCGTACTGCTCGCACGTGTAGCTTTCGTAGTCCAGCGCCTCGTTGAGCGCGGCGTGGATGAATGGGATGTGGAACCCCTCCGAGTAGTTGTCGACGTAAAGCGCCCAGTTCGCCCGCACCACGTAGTCGCGCGCCCCCGCCGGGTCAAAAACGAACTCGTCGAGCGGTAGCCAACCGACCCTATCGACCATCGGCCCAAACACCTCATCGAACGGAGTTGTCGGGCAAACCGAAGCGAAAAGCAGTGGTCCCCATTGCCCAAGCGGCGGCCGCGCCAGGTCGTCCTTCGGCGAAGGGAAGTCGCAAACCTCTTCGAACTCCGGCATCGACTGGAACTTCCCGTCGAGTCCGAATCGGCGTCCGTGGTAGCGGCAGCGGAGGAACCGCTCGTTGCCCGCGCCGTCGACAACCGCCATGCCTCGGTGGGTGCAAACGTTGCTCAGCAGGTGCAGCCGGTCGTCCATATCCCGGGTGAGCACCATCGGTTCATCCAAACATCCCTCGAGAAGCGTGAACGGATAGACCGACCCAGGCACCTTGACGGCGCCGGTATCGCCCACGAACTGCCAGCTCCGGGCGAAGACCTCCTCGCGGCACCGGGCGAACATCCCGGCGTCCTTATAGAACGCGGCGGGCAGGGTGGACGCCTCTTCGATCCGAGGGTTGACGCCCAGGTCCATGAACCTGAGCGTACCTGCGGGTCTCGGCCTACTTGCTGACCTTGAAGCTGTTGAAGAAGGTGTCGATGTCCTTCGATCCCGCATGCCCGGTCGGATAGATCATCATCACGACGTACAAGCGGCCGCCGGAAAGTCCGAGGTCGATGCGGCCCGCGCAAAGCTCGGAGATCGATACCTCGGTCGAGTTGAACTCAAGCCCGTCACGGGTGAAGGTTGAGCTCTTCGTAGCCTTGGCCTTCATCCCCTCGATCAGCTTCTGCTTGATCAGCGGGAGCGCTTCCGCCGGGGCCGGTGCATCTGCCGGCATGTCGAGGTAGCCCACGGTGTAGAAGCGGTCGCCGTATTGGGCATCCCACCCCGGCATCGCCGTCTCTGACTTCTTCGGCGTCGCCGGCATCAAAATCGAAAGCTTCCCGTCCTCGGGCGCAAAGGCCTTGAACACCGGCCCCGGCGTCTCGAGCGGACCCGCCGCCGGCGCCGGGCTGATCACCAGCGAGCCGAGGAAGGTGTCCACCCCGTCGGGCCGCCCGCTCGTCGCCGCATAGGTCTCGCAGAGCATATAGAGCGACTTGCCAACCACGAACGAGCGCATGGCGGAGGCGTACTTGTTGTCGCTGACGATGAGCGTCTCGACGCCGGGCCAGCCGTTGAGGAGCACGTCGCGATGCAGCTTGATGTTCGGGTGGCTCATCGAGCCGCACGCGCCAAGCACCGAATTGCCCAGGATCATATCCGGCGTTGCCTTGGCAAGCTCCTCGTCCGTGAGCGGGTGGGTCGAAACGATGTAGGACGCGGTGCCGTCGGTGTAGGACCAGAGCTTCATGCTGGGGTCGGGAGCGTCCGCCTTGAGCGGCGTGGCGCTCTTCGGCAGCGAAACCGTGATGGTGGGCGAGACGGCAACCTGCTCGAATGCCGCATCCGTGCGAGTGGCGGCGGTGACGAGCCCGAGGAGGAGCGACGTGATCATGCCCTTATCGTCGGGTTGTTGCGAGACGATCCGTACCCGGTATGCCGGCGGGCCGGACCGGCTAGACTGCGTTTCATGCCTGCCCGTGCGCTTCGCATCCTACTGCTCGCCTGCCTCGCCTGCTCCGCTCTCGTGGCCGCCGCTCAAACCGTGGATCCGGCGATGTTCGGCGGCTTGCACTGGCGTTTGATCGGGCCCTTCCGTGGCGGCCGCGCGCTGGCGGTGACCGGCGTGCCCGGAAGGCCGGAGAAATTCTATATGGGCGCGGTCGGCGGAGGCGTCTGGGTTACCGAGAACGCGGGTCGAACGTGGACCTCGATCTTCGACAGCCAGCCGGTCGCATCGATCGGGTGGATAACGGTCGCGCCCAGCGACCCGAACGTGATTTACGTTGGCTCGGGCGAGGCCGACATGCGCGCGGACATCCAGCAAGGCAACGGGATGTACAAGTCGACCGACGGCGGCAAGAGTTGGAGGCACGTCGGTCT
>DATGIR010000147.1:0-2992 GCA_035295605.1 Fimbriimonadaceae bacterium
AGGAGTTCCATCGTGCGCAGCATGCTGTCCGTGTTGTAGAAGCGGCTGTCGTGCCTTCCCCGCTCCATATAGGGCGAGATCACGAGCGCGGTGGAGCGGTGGCAGTCGACGTGGTCGAAGCCGTTCTGGGCGTCGTCCTCGAGGACGCAGATGGCGGTGTTCTTCCAGAACGGGCTGTGGCTGACCGCCTCGACCAGCTTCCCTACCGCGAAGTCGTTGTCGGCCACCATCGCTCGCGGCGACCACTGGCCGGCGGCGGTGCCAGACGTGTGGTCCCTCGGCAGGCGGAGGAACTGGAGCGCCGGCATCTTGCCGCTCCGTATGAATCCGTCGAACTCCCGCTTCCACTCGTCGATCCGGCTGGGCGCCCCGAACGCGCCGAACGTCTTCTCCTGCCGGGCAGTCGACTTCCCGATCCGCTTCCAAAGGTCGCTATCGGCATAGTCCATATCGAACTCAGGAAACGAGGGGTCGGTGCTCGGCTGCAGCGTCTTCTTCAGGGCCTCCATCTGCAGCGGCGCGGTCCCCTTCATCCCGCGAATGAAGAAGCCGTAGTTGCGAAAGCTGACGTGGTGCCGGGCCGCGTCGTCCCAGAGGTAGCCGCCGGGCGCGGTGGCGACGTCGTTGAGCCCTTCCAAATCGGGGACGACCTTGGAGTTCTCGCCCTCGAAGTCGTAGTTCGGCCACCGACCGCTGTAGTTGTTCACCACGTTTCGGGCGGTGAACTCGTTGACCATGCCGGAGGTCGACCAGTTCCAGCCATCCGCGCTCACCTCGGCGCAGTCATAGAAGTTGTCGAGCAGCGTGAAGCGCGTGGCCAGCGCATGTTGGTTGGGTGTCACCGCCGCCCCGAACATCACCAGGCTCGGATCGCCGTTGCCCTCCTTGACATCGCCAAACACCTGGTCGTAGGTTCGGTTCTCCTTGATCACATAGATCACGTGGGTGATGCCGGGGTTCTTAAATGACGAGGGATGCGCGGTCAGCCGGTCGTTCTCTAGTACGGCCGCGGTGAGCCTCGGCAGGTTCTGGATCGCGCTGTGGAGGTCGATTTGAGAGACGGTGCCTTCGATGATGTTTGGCGGGTACTTGCCCCATGCGCCGTTCGGACCGGTCGGCTTGCCGTTCGGGTGAAGCGCTTCGATTCCCTTGGCGCTGGCGACGAACAAGGAACCGCCCTGGATGCTCAGCGCGCTCGGGTACCACCCGGTGGGAATGAGCCCCTTGAGCTGACCGGTTCCGGCGGCGACCACCGCGACGGCGTTCAGGTCTCCGCACGCCACGTAAAGATTGGCCGTGCCCGGTAGGACCGCCAGAGGGGTGCTGATGGGCAAGTTCCGCATCGACGCGGGCCGGAGGAGCATGGTTCGGGTGACCTTCTCTCGCGCTGGATCGATCTCGCTGATCGAGTCGCTGCCGGAGTTCGCGACGAAGAGCGCCTTGCCGTCTTGGCTAAGCCTCAGGTGGGACGGGTTCGCGCCGGTGACGATGGGCCGGCCGACGGCGCCATCCCTGACTGCGACGACCACGCCGTCGCGCTCACAGCTTACGAAGAGTTTTCCGTCAGCGCAGACCGCGTCGAGGGGGTAGCCAGGCACGCGCACCGTGGACTGGGGTCGCCGAGTCTTGGCGTCGAATATGACGACGTCGCCGTGGTGATCCTGATCGGCGGTGGCGCGGTTGACGACGACGGCGACCTGCTGGTGGACGGCGTCGTAGGCGACGCCGGCGACCGGACCGGTTCGGAGCGACTGGTCGACAACGAAGTCGCCGTCGAGCTTGGTGAGCTTGCCGCTACTGCCCAGGCTGTAGCGAGAGACGATGCCGAGCCGGCCCCGCGACACGTAGAGGACCGGTTTGCCGGCCTCGGCGCCGAAGGCCAGACCATAGTAGATGGCGTCTGGCGAGCGGCGAGCGCCGCCGTTGAATTCGAGCTTATCGACGACCTCGCCACGGACGGTCTCAATGACGGTGAGCTGCTCCCGGAAGCCGGAGTCGGTGACGACGAGGTACCGGCCGTCCGGCGAGGCGACCATGTTGCACGGGAAGCTGCCGACGCCGACATGGGTTCCGGTGGGGCTCAGGTACCGGCCGGAGGAAACTTGCGGCCGTATCGTGCGCTGATGGAGTCCGAGGGCGGCCAAACTCCCCGCCGCCGCGACCACGCCGAGACCAACCGCCCACTTCCTGTTCACGGTATCACCTTACTTCGCGGGGGAGCGGCGCGGCGAGCCCATGTTAAGGCGCGGTAAGGGGCGCGTCAAAGCCATAATCCGTATTGGACCGTGGGAACGACAAGCATTCCGAACGAGTTGAGAGACGTTCTCGTGAGCACGCCGGACACGCTCGGCGGGAGCGTGCGGTTCAAGGGAACCCGCGTGCCGGTCCGCGCGCTGCTCGACTCGATCACCTGCGGTCGAAGCATCGAATTCTTTCTGGAAGGCTATCCCGGGGTCACGAAGGAGCAAGTTTCGGCGGTCATTCGATGGGAGCAAAACCGTGCGCGGGAATCCTTCGGATTGGACCTTGTCTAGATGCGGCTTCTCCTGGACCACTGCGTAGATGTCCGGTTTGCGAAGCTTTTGACCGGCCACGACGTGCAACATGCCAAAGCAATGGGATGGGCGGGCCTTAGCAACGGCGAGCTACTTGCAAGGGCGACTGAAGCTGGCTTCGAAGCCATGGTCACCGTCGACAAGAACGTCAGATTTCAGCAGAACATGGCTAATAAGGCAATCAGCCTTATCACGCTCAACCCGAGACTGGTCGACTACGACTACATTGCGCCGCTCGCCGAGAAACTGTTGGCCAACCTTTCGAGTGGGCTTCCTCCAGGCTCCGAGATTGTGATCGAGCCCTGACCTCCCCAGCCATCGCGGCAACTTCAGCGGCGTCCGTTGCGGTTCACGAACCAGGGAAAGAGTTCCTGCAAGGTGTTGGCAAGGTAGAGCG
Source organism: Fimbriimonadaceae bacterium (assembly GCA_035295605.1). Lineage (GTDB taxonomy): Bacteria > Armatimonadota > Fimbriimonadia > Fimbriimonadales > Fimbriimonadaceae > DAIDHV01. The sequence continues at coordinate 2,953 of DATGIR010000147.1, forward strand.
CAAGGACTGTGAACGCGGCAAAGCGCGCTACCGTGGATAG
>DATGIR010000148.1:0-18359 GCA_035295605.1 Fimbriimonadaceae bacterium
CCCGGCGTAGTGGGCGGTGCGGTTCAGGTGGATCGTGAGTCCGCCAGGCGGCAACGGGCACGCGACCGCGTCCGCCAGGTCGACGTCGCGCGCAAGCTCGAGGCCGTGTATTCGAACGTCGCCGCCGATGCTGCGGTGGGGAAGCACCGGCCACCGATGGCTGCCGGGCAGGAACCAGAGGCAGCCGTTCTCGACCGTCGCCTCCTGAAGCGGCATCCACACCGAGACGGCGCAGTAGGACTTCGCCGGGTCCCAGTACGCCTCGTCCTGGTGCCATGGGGTGGGGGCGCCTTGCCCGGCCGGTTTGAAGATCGCGTGGGCGATGCCGACCGAGACGCTCTCTCCCAGGAGTTGGCGCACGATCGCGTTGGCGGCGGCGAGGAAGTGCCCCGATTCCAACTCCGGCGCGTACTTCGCGGGGTTGAGAATCTGCGGAAGCGAAGCCTGCTCCTGCTCATCGTCGACCCCGGCGAGATCGAACTGATCGCCGGCCTCGCGGCCCGCGCGCTGCTCGAACAGCCGGTCGTACACCCCTCGCAGCCACTCCAACTCCGACGCCGAGGCGACCGGTTCGCCCACCGCCAGGAAGCCGTCGAGGTGGAAGCTCCGAATCTGGGCCGGGGTCAGCTCCATCAACTTATCGCTCATCGCAAAGCCTCCAAGTACTTGACCCCGGATCCGGTATTGAACAGCACCACTCGGTCGGTCGGCTTGATCCAGCCGGACTCTGACAGCTTGCGCGCCGCCGCCAAGGTAGCCCCGCCCTCGGGGCAAGCGAACACGCCCGTCTTGGCCGACATCTCCTTCGCCGCCGCCACCATCTCGGCATCCGAAACCGTCACCACCGTCCCGCGGGTCGCCCGGACCAGGTCGAGCATGATGAAGTCGCCGATCGCTCGCGGGACCCGCAAACCCGAAGCAACCGTGTGGGCGTTCGGGAAGAGCTCCGCGTGCCTTTCGCCCGCTTCGTAGGCGGTCCAAATCGGTGCGCACCCCTCCGCCTGGACCGAAACCATCCGTGGTCGCCCGGCGCCGATCCAGCCCATCCGCTCCATCTCGTCGAAGGCCTTACCCATGCCCACCAGGCCGGTGCCGCCGCCGGTGGGATAGACGATCACGTCGGGCAACCCCCAATCCATCGCTTCGGCGAGCTCGTACCCCATCGTCTTCTTGCCCTCTGCGCGGTACGGCTCCTTCAGGGTGCTCATGTCGAACCAGCCCCGCTCCTCCTTCACCTTCGCGATTTCGGCCGCGCAGTCGTTGATGAGCCCGTTCACCAGCACGACGTCCGCGCCGAGGCACCGCGCCTCGATCACGCAGGCTTCCGGCGTATCCGACGGCATGTACACGTGGGCCTCGAGCCCGGCCGCCGCCGCGTAGGCCGCCATCGCGCCGCCCGCGTTCCCGGCGGAAGGAACCGCCAGCTTGGTCAGCCCCAGCTTCCGGGCCATCGCCACCGCGACCGCCATCCCCCGGGCCTTGAAGCTCGCGGTCGGGTTGACCCCTTCGTCCTTCACGTACCAGCGCTCCCCGAGTCTCGGCGCGTGGTGCAACGGGGTGAAGCCTTCACCTAGGCTCAGAGGCTCGACGTCGGGCAGCACCTCGCGGTACCGCCACAGGGTCGGCGGGCGGTCCTTGAGGGCCGCGCGGTCCAGCGTTCCGGGCCCCAAGTCGTAGTCGACGCGAAGCGGCCGGCCGCATGCGTCGCAAACCGTCAGAACCTGCCTCGCCGCGAACTCCTTGCCGCAGAAGAAGCATGTCAGCTTGGTTTCCATGCCTACTCCTCCACCGCGACGCCGCGCGTCTCGCGCACGAACAACATTCCGACGATCAGCGACATCAAGGCGATCGCAGTGGGATAGAGCACACCGGCGACCGCATAGTGCGTCTGAGTGACCAGCCACGTGCTCACCAGCCCGACCAGGCCGCCGAAGACGCCGTTGCCGAGGTGGTAGGGCACCGATAGGGACGTGTATCGAATTCGAACCGGAAACATCTCGACCAGGAACGCCGCCATCGGTCCGTAAACGAGGGTGGCGCAGATCACCTGGTACCAGACGATGGCCACGAGCAGCCAGAAGGTGGGGGGTGGTACCTCGATCTCAAACTTGCCCCGCTCGCCGATCGTCCGCTCCGGATGCTTGGGATCGATGCGGTTTGTCGCCGATTGGAAGATGCCGGCCCGGTCGGTTGAGCTGATCGTCCGGGTGACGATCGCGTCACGGGACGCCGGATCGATCGTCGTCGTCTTGCTGATGCTTAGCGGTCCGTGGTTGGCGTCGTCGAAGGTTGCGAACCGCTCCATCGTGCTGTAGAGCGGCAAATAGCCGATCACGGCCAGCGCGAGCCCGATCATCACGAGCTTCTTGCGGCCGACCCGGTCGCTCAGGCTTCCGAACACGATGAAGAACGGCGCCCCGAGGACGAGGGCGATCGCCTCGATCTCGTTTGCCATCGGCATGCGGATGTTGAGGGTGGTCTGCAGGAAGTACAGGGAGTAGAAGTGGCCGGTGTGCCAGACCACGCCCTGGCCCGCGGTGAGCCCGAAAAGGGCCAACAGAACGTTGCGCCGGTTCTCCGGGTTCGTGAAGCTTTCGAGAAGCGGGTTCTTGCTCGTCGCGCCTTTGGCCTTGAGCTCGGCGAAGATCGGCGACTCCACCATGGTTCGCCGGACGAAGTAGCTGAAGACCACGAGAATCCCGGAGAGCAGGAAGGGAATGCGCCAACCCCAGCTTGTGAAGGCGCTTTCCCCTAATCCATGGCGGAGGCCGAGAATGAGCATGAGCGAGAAGAACAGCCCCACCGTTGCCGTGCTTTGCAGGAAGCTCGTGTAAAAGCCGCGGCGATCCGCCGGCGCGTTCTCAGCCAGGTAGATGGCGGCGCCGCCGTACTCGCCGCCCAAGGCTAAGCCCTGGATGATGCGAAGGCAGATGAGCAGGACCGGAGCCAGCACGCCGATCGACTTGTAGGCTGGAAGCAGCCCGATCGCTGTCGAGCAGAACCCCATCATCAGAAGGGTCAGAAGGAAGGTGTGCTTCCGGCCGAGCATGTCTCCCATGCGCCCGAAGACCACCGCCCCGAATGGGCGGACGATCATGCCGGTCGCGAATGTGCCGAGAATCGCGAGGAGGCCGTTTGCGCTCGTGCTTGGGAAGAACTGCGCTCCCAGGATGGTGGCGAGCGTGGCGAAGATGTAGAAGTCGTACCACTCGATCAGCGTGCCGGTCGAGGCCGTGAGGATGACCTTCGCGAGACCCTTCGGCGCCGGGGTGCTAGCCACTCACCACCCGCCCCGAACCGCTAACCACGAGCCACTGTCAGGCCTCTTCCGCGAATCCGTCCTCGGTTCGCTTCTCGTGAATGAAGATCATTCCAATCAGCAGGGTGACGATCGCGATCGAGATCGGATACATGACGCCCGCCAGCGAGTTACCGGTCTTGGCCACGATGAGGTTCGCTAGAAGGGGCACGAGACCGCCAAAGACGCCGTTGCCGATGTGGTAGGGCACCGACATCGCCGTGTAGCGGATGCGGGTGGGAAACATCTCGACGAGAGAGGCGGCGATGGGTCCGTACACGAGGGTAACGAAGAACACCTGGATGAAGACCAGAAGCGACATCTCGGCGGCCAGCCGCTTCGGCAGGGTGACCTCGGCCTTGTTCTTCTCCCCCTTCAGAGGGGACTTGCCGTCTTTGGGGTCCAGCTTCAGGACGGTCTTCTTGACCCGGCCCTCATCGTCGGTGGTCAAGCCGACCCGGGTGACGACCTCCTTCCCGGTCGATGTATTGACGGTTCGGTCGGTATGGAACGCCGGCCCCGGCGACGTCAGCTCGTTGAACGCGCCGATGCTCTGCATCTCGTAATAGATGGGGACGTAGGTGATCGCGGCGAGCGCCAGGCCCGCCAAGATCAGCTTCTTGCGCCCGATTCGGTCGCTGAGCCTTCCAAAGACCACGAAGAACGGGGTCGCCAGCAAGAGGGCGACCGCGACGATCTTGTAGCTCTCGCCGAGGTTGATGTTCAGGGTCGCGGTCAGAAACGACAGGGCGTAGAACTGCCCCGTGTACCACACGACGCCCTGGCCGGCGGTCAGCCCGAAGAGGGCGATGAGCACGAGCCGGCAGTTGGCCCAATTTCCAAAGGCCTCTTTGAGAGGGTTCTTGCTCACGCCGCCCTCGGCTTTGAGCGCCGCGAATGCGGGCGACTCTTCCATTCGCCGCCGGATCATGTAGCTGAAGATGACGAGGACCGCGGAGAGGAGGAAGGGAATTCGCCAGCCCCACTCGGCGAAGCCGTCGCCAAGGAGCGATTGAGTTGCCAGGATGACGAGCAAGGAAACAAAGAAGCCGAGGGTCGCCGTCGTCTGCAGGTAGCTCGTGTAGTAGCCGCGCGTTCCGGGCGGGGTGTGCTCGGCGATGTAGGTTGCCGCGCCTCCGTATTGGCCGCCGAGCGCGAGGCCCTGCGTCAGCCGGAGCAGCACGAGGAGGATGGGGGCGAGGGTCCCGATTTGGGCGTACCCGGGGATGAGGCCGATGGCCATCGTCGAGATGGCCATCATGAACAGGGTCAGCAGGAACGTGTGCTTGCGGCCGATGAGGTCGCCCATGCGGCCGAAGATGACGGCTCCGAACGGACGTACGACGAAGCCCGCGCCGAACGTGGCGAGGGTGTTCAAATACCCGGCGGTGGTGTTGCCGGTCGGGAAGAACTTGGCGGCGAGGATCGTGGCGAGTGAGCCAAAAATGTAGAAGTCGTACCACTCGATCAGAGTGCCGGCCGAAGCGGCGAGGATGATCTTGCCGAGCCCCGTCGGCTGCTTAACCCCTTCGTTCTGCATCGCCCATTCTAGACGGATGGGGCGCCGGTGTAAGCTAGGCCCTCAATGCGCGAGGTCAAGTTCATGAAAATCGTGTGGTTAGGCGCCGTTGCCGGCGCGCTTCTTCTCGCCGGATGCGGCTCGGGTAACGATACGGGGTCGTCCACAGGTTCGACGGGAGGAACCGCGAGCAAGCCGGCGAAGGTTCAAATCGTCTGCTTCGACTCTGAGCCTGACACCATCGCCGGCATCAAAGATGGGTCCATCTCGGCTACCGTCATCCAGCAGCCGTTCGAGTTCGGCTACAAGTCGATGATGATGATGGCCCAGTACCTCGACGGTAAGAAAGACGTCTTCCCGGCGAGCAAGCAGATCATCGTCGAAACGAAGATTCTGGACAAATCGAACATCGACGACTTTCTCGCCAAGTCGGAAGACAAGGGCGGTGCGGCGCCGGCGGCGCCAAGCACCTCGAGCGGGGCAAAAGGAACGATCGCGTTCGTCACCAACAACGCCAGCGATTACTGGATCCTCGCACGCAAGGGCACGGAGAAGGCCGCGAGCGAGCTGAAAGATTACAAGGTGCAGTTCGTGATGAACCCGAGTGCCGACGCGGCAGCGGCTCAAAAGCAAAAGCTCCAAGACCTCGTCACCGACGGCGTGAAGGGCATCGCAGTCAGCCCGGTAGACCCGACCAATCAGACTCCGGATCTCAACACCATCGCGGCGAAGGCGCTGCTGATCACGCAGGACAGCGACGCCCCGGCCAGCAACCGCGTCTGCTACATCGGCACCGATAACGTCGCGGCAGGGAAGATGGCCGGCGAAGCGGTGAAGAAGGCCCTCCCGAACGGCGGCAAGATCATGGTGTTTGTTGGCAAGAAGGACGCCCAGAACGCCAAGGAGCGGTACGAAGGGTTGCAGCAAGCGCTGGCGGGAAGCAAGGTCACGATCATCGACATCCGCACGGATGACGGAGATCGGGCCCGAGCCAAGCAGAACGTCGCCGACGCCTTGGTCGCGTATCCCGATCTCGCGTGCTGCGTTGGGCTGTGGAGCTACAACGGACCGGCGATCTACAACGCGATCAAAGAGGCCAAGAGGAACTAGCTTCGTCTTTGCTCTCGCTTCGCGGAGTTACCAAGCGGTTCGCAGGGGTCGCTGCCCTCGACGACGTCGATCTCGAGCTTGACCCCGGCGAGGTCGTGGCGGTCATTGGCGAGAACGGCGCCGGCAAGTCGACGCTGATGAAGGTCATCGGCGGCGTCTACGTTCCGGATGCCGGATCGATGGAGCTCGACGGATCGCCGATCTCCCTGCGGAGCCCCTCCGACGCCCTCGCGTTGGGCATCCGGGTGATCTACCAGGAGCTCACGGTGCTCGACAACCTCGACATCGCCGGGAACGTCTTTCTTGGGCGGGAGAAGCGCCGGGGATGGCTCTTGGACGAGAGGGAGATGCGCGCTGAGACGGCGCAGATTCTCGCCCGAGTCGGCTTAAATCTGGATCCCGCTCGCCCGCTCTCGGCGCTCTCTCTTGCTGAGCGACAACTCGTCGAGATTGCTCGCGCCCTGTCGATGTCGGTTCGGATACTCATCCTCGATGAGCCCACGAGCAGCCTGACGCTCGAAGAGACGCAGAAGCTCCTACAGCTTGTCGGTGAGCTGAAAGCCGAGGGCGTGGCGATTCTGTACGTTTCCCATCGCCTAGACGAGGTTCATCAAGTCGCCGACCGAGTGGTGGCGCTTCGCGACGCCCGGAACGCGGGGAACCTTAGCCGGGACGAGATCAACCATGCGGCGATGATCAAGCTCATGGTCGGGCGGGATCTGGCGCCGGCACGTGGTGCGGCTGCCGAGTCGGCGGGCGAGGCCCGCCTGAAGCTCGATCAACTTCGAACCCAGCGCTATCCGGACGAGGCGGTCGATCTCGAAATTCGGGCGGGGGAGATTCTCGGGATGGCGGGCCTCGTCGGGGCCGGGCGGTCTGAGCTTGCTCGAGCCGCTTTTGGTGTTGACCGCTTCCAAGGCGCCCTACTCGTGGACGGCAAGCAGGTCTCGGTGCACGCTCCCCGCGATGCGATCAACGCGGGCGTCTATCTCATTCCCGAGGACCGCCGGGGGACCGGCCTGACCATTGAGATGACGGTGCGGGACAATGTGACGTTGCCGGACGTGAACGAGTTCGCGTCGATCGGGCTGATCAACCGGCGTGAAGAGTCTGAGTTTGCGAAGGCATGGACGGATCGGATCAAGGTGAAGACCGCCTCGATCGAGACGCCCGTGGTGAATCTCTCGGGTGGGAATCAGCAGAAAGTGGTGCTCGCGCGCTGGTTGGCGCTGAAACCGAAGGTTCTCATTTGCGACGAGCCCACGCGAGGTGTCGATGTGGGGGCAAAGGCCGAGATCTATGCCGAAATGCGCACTCTCGCCGATGCCGGGGTGGCGATCTGGATGATCTCTAGCGACATGGAGGAGGTGCTGGCGGTGAGCGACCGTATTGCGGTGATGCATGAGGGCCGGCTTGCCGGGACCCTCGAGAAGAAGGACGCCACCGAAGAGGGAGTTATGCGGTTGGCGGTAGGTGCCTCCTCGTGAAACCCCGCGGACAGGAGTTGGGCATCCTTGTGATCCTCCTGATCGTGTGCACGTTCACGGCGATCAAGAATCCGGTGTTTCTCCACCTCGAGAACCTGCAGAACACCGGTCAGCTCTTCGGAATCTACGGCATCTTCGGAATCGGCCTCGGGCTCGTGATCATCACCGGCGGCATCGACCTCTCGGTCGGTTCGGTCCTCGGGCTCTTGGGGGTCGTTCTGTCGATCTTGCTGGTTGATAGGCAGGTCAATCCCCTCCTCTCGGTGGCGATCGTCATTGGCGCCGCTGCCCTGCTCGGCTGGGGGCATGGACTGCTCATCGCCCGGTTCCGCATGCAGCCGTTTATCGTGACGCTCAGTGGATTGCTGATCTATCGAGGCCTCGCCCGGTACGTCGCGCACGACGAGACAAAGGGGTTCGGTGATGCCAAGGGGTTTGAGTGGCTTCGCAAGGCGACCACCGAGAGCTGGCACGGGGTTCCAATCCCGGTCGTGATCCTCCTCGTCGTCGCGGCGATCATGTACATCGTCCTTCACCGCTCCGTGTACGGCCGCTACCTCTTCGCGGTGGGACGGAACGAGGAAGCGGCGCGGTACGCGGGGATCAACACGAGGGCGGTGATTGCAAGCGCCTACGTGATGTGCGGCGCCCTGGCGGGGGTCGCCACCGTGCTTCTCGCGTTCTACACGAACTCGGTATCGCCCTCCTCGCACGGCAACTTCTATGAGCTGTACGGGATCGCGGCTGCGGTGCTGGGTGGTTGCTCCCTCCGGGGCGGTGAGGGGTCGATTATCGGCATCGTGCTCGGGACGGCGCTCCTTCAGGTTCTTCGGAACCTCGTCAATCTTTTGCGGATCGACTCTTCGCTCGAGATGTGCGTGATCGGCGTCGTGATCCTCATCGGGGTCCTTGCCGATACGCTGCTCCGCAAGCGGCGATAAACCTACTTCAACCTAACCGCCAACCGTTCGATCGCGGCTTCGTCCGTCTGCGTCGCCCGCTCAGAACGGAGCCCGGCGATCATGGCGCGCAGCGAGGCCAGAAACCGGCCGCACCGACCGCAACGCGCGGCGTGGGCCAGCGTGTACCACCGCACCAGCCCGCGGGAACGATTCGAAGCGGCTTCCTGAAGCATGCGCTCCATGTGCCGGCACGGCGCCTCGGCTTTGTCTTGATTGCTATGCATTTGCACACTCCTCGCTCTCCGCTACCAGACCGGCAAGCCGCTCCCGAAGCATCTGCCGACCCCGATAGAGCCGGGACCGGACGGTTCCTATCGGCACGTCCATCGCGGCGGCGGCTTCCTCGTAGCTCAGCTCCTCCATGTCGCAGAGCGTCACCGCCAGGCGGTACTCCTCGGGAATACGGTCGAGCTCCTCGACGATGCTTCCGCTTAACAACCGCGCATCCAGGTCTTGCCACACGTTTCCGGTGGTCGCCGTGGTCTCCTCGAGCGGCACCTGTTGGGACTGGGAGCTCAGCTTGCTCATCTCCTTCGAATAGACGTTGTGCATGATACGGATCATCCAGCTTCGGGCGTGTCGCCCGTCGAATCCCTCCCAGCCCGATGCCGCCTTCAGCAGGGTCTGGCTCACGAGATCTTCGGCAGCGGTCGCGTTCAACGTCATCCGCTTGGCCACTCGGTACAGAACCGGCATCTCCGCGAGCGCGACCGACTCAAACCCGGGCATCGCGGTCAGCATACTTTTTGGTTTCTCATGCGCCACCGGGGCGGGCCGGCCCCCGGGCCTGTACAGCCCGGGGGTGGCGAGTTCGTGGCTCAACGGGCGACCAGACCCGAGGTGCCGTTTGGAAGTCCGCCGACCGTGTCGACCTTCGTCAGGCTGCCGTTGCCGGAGACTCGGAAGACGGTGATGACCTGGTTGCCGTTGGACCGCGCGTACAGGTATTCGCCGTCTGAGCTCATCGCGGTGTCTACCGTCGAGCCGCCGGTGACGCCGCTAACTCCGCTGGGATCGAGCAGCATGATCGTGCCATCCTCGTCGATCCGGTAGCCGGTGACATTCCCGCTGCCGGTGTTGCCGGCAAAGACGAACTTGCCGTTTGGTGAAACAACGTCCCAGCAGGCCGCGGTTTGAAACGTCGGCACGCTCGCGCTGATGTTGTGCAGCGTCAGGTCATGGCCGAGCCAGTAGCTGGAGACAGCGCTGGCACCGGCCGCTCCGCCGAATGCCTCCGTGATGAACATCCGCCCCTTCCGATCGAAGTCGAAGCCGAACGGGGTTTGCCCGACCGAAGGCTGGTAGCTCCACGCGTCCGGCAAGCCTCGGAAGTTCAGGTGGAACGTGTCGATGAGGTTCGAGGTTTTCTCGGGGACCACCAGGCCGCTTCCGTCGTTGGTGAACTTGATTTCGACGGGGATGACGCCGAGGGCGCTGAGGGGCGCGGAGGCGTCGGGAATGGGAATCAGGCCGCCCCGGAATCGGACGAACCCTTGGATGTTCCCGGGCGTCGTCGCCGAGCCCTGGTTGAGCACGTAGACGAGGCCGTCGTGCTGGGTGACGCTAGCCGGGGTGAGGCCCCCGGAAGGCTCGACGTCGGTCAGGATCAGCTTGTCGTCATCGTGGAAGAGGAGGGAGATCGTATTGTCCCCCGCGTTCACGGCGGTGAGCCAGCGGCCATCTTCGCTCAGGCTCAGGGCGCCCTGCGTTCCAAGGCCATGCCCGGAACCGAGGCCGCCGGTCGCGGTCTGACCGATCAGTTTCAGGGTCCCATTGGGGCGTCGGGAGTAGGTCTGCACCGCGTTCCCACCCGCCTGGTTGAGAAGCGTGTAGACAAAGTGATCGTCCGAATCGGCGCTCGCGAAGCCCGGTGCGATCATCGCCAGGCAGAGAAGTCCAGTCTTGTTCATCCGTGTCTCCTTTTCCGGCCCCGGTCTTTTACGCCGGGCCGGCTCACGGACGGGGAATCCCGGGGTCGACGTAAAAGTTCCAGGGTCTCACTCTCCTGGCCGGCCCATAATCGATGGGAACCGATCAGAGCGATCCGGGCTTACGCCGATGCAGATGAAGACATTTCGCGTCCATTACGTCGTCGCGGCGGGATTGGTCGTCGGAGGGCTGTTCGCCGCGCTCGGGTTGTCCGCCCCGCACAGGCAGAGCCCGGCGCCTCATCCCGGCACGGAAGCGGCGCCCGCGCTAACCGGCGATCAGTGGATCAACGTGCCGAAAGGCGGAGCGGCGAAGGTTGCCGACTTTAAGGGCCGGATCACCGTGCTCCACTTCTGGACCTTCGAGTGCATCAACTGCAAGCACAACCTGCCCTACTACGCCAAGTGGGCCGCGCAGTACAAGCCCGAGGACGTGCAGATAATCGGGGTGCACACCCCCGAGCTCGAGACCGAGAAGGACCCCGCGAATGTCAAGGATGCGGTCAAGGCGCTCGGCATCACCTATCCGGTCTTGATCGACGGCGACGGCGCGAATTGGAAGGTCTGGCGCCAGGAGGTCTGGCCCACCGTGTACGTCGTCGACAAGAAGGGCCAGGTCCGCTACCGTTGGACCGGCGAGCTCGAGTGGGACGGCCAAGACGGGTTCGGGCAAGTATCTGCTGTGATTACGAAGCTCGAGAAGGAGAGTTGACCGCCGCGCTCTACATGCCGTATTTGGCGATCATCTCGTCCTCGAATTTGTCCCACTCCGGGTCGAAGCGGCCGCGCGAGGGATCTTCCTTGTACCATTCCACGATTTCGCGAGCGCCCTGCACGAACGGGATCTTGGCCTCCCAACCGCCGGCGAGCCGCTTGATCTTCGTGTTGTCGAACATCATGCTGTTCGATTTATCTCCGGTCAGTCCCCCTTCCAGCTGCGGCCGGTGGCGAACGAGGGCGCTGGTTGCCACGTGAACCTTGTTCGCCTTGATGCCGGCCGCCTCGGCGACGATATCGAAGATCTGGTTCCAGGTGAGCCACTCGTCCGACGTGATGTGGTAGGCCTCGCCGATCGAATGACTGTTCCCCAAGAGGGGCACGAATGCCCGGGCGTAGTCCCGGTGGTGGGTCAGCACCCAAATGGAGGCGCCGTCCCCATGCACGACGACCGGCTTACCATCCAGCATCCGCCTGAACGTGGTGTAGCCCCCTTCGAACGGGAGAAGTGTCCTGTCGTAGGTGTGCGAGGGCCGCACGATGGTGATCGGAAACTTCTCCTCGCGGTACGCGCGCACGAGCCGTTCTTCGCAGGCGATTTTGTTGCGCGAGTACTGCCAGTAGGGGTTGTCCAACACCGTCGACTCGGTCACCGGCTGGGTCGAGGGGGGGCTCTGATAGGCCGATGCCGAGCTGATGAAGACGAACTGACCGGTGCGTCCTCGAAACAGTTCGAGATCCGTCTCGATGTGTTCGGGGGTGAAGGCAATCCAGTCGACGACCGAGTCGAAGCTTAGGTCGCCGATGGCCTTGCGAACCGAGTCGGGGTCCCGAATATCGCCGTTCAGAACCTTGGCGCCCTTCGGCGTGGCCCGGTGAGACTTTCCCCGGTTGAGGAGGTAGAGCTCGATACCGGACTCGATCGCGAGCGGCGAGCAGGCCGAGCTGATGATCCCGGTGCCGCCGATGAATAGGACGCGCATCCGGAGGGTTTACCCGCTGACTCCCGCGTGAGCTTCGTATACTAACCCGGTATGCGACCGCGCGCGTTCACGCTCATCGAGCTTCTCGTCGTGATCGCGATCATCGCCATCCTCGCCGCGATCCTGTTTCCCGTGTTCGCGCGGGCCAAGGAAGCCGCGAAGAAGAGCAAGTGCCTCAGCAACCTGGATCAGCTCGGGCTCGCCTTCGACATGTACTTAAACGACGCCGACGATCATTGCCCGGATCGGCGCGATCTCAAGGTGTCGCTTGGCTATAAGCCCTGGACCACCTGGCCCACCAGCGACCCTCGTGCCGGCTGGGCGGCGGTCATCCTTCAGCCCTATATCAAGAACCAGGGCGTTTGGTCGTGCGACAGCGTGGAGGGCTCATCGATGGGGAGCGTCATCCAAGTGCTGCAGGACACTCCAGTCGGGCCGACGCGCTACTGGTTTTGGCGCTTCGACCGGCCCGACGATCCCGAGCCGCTCGACGACTTCTGGGGGAAGACGCCCGATCAGTGCGTGACGGACCTCGATACCGAGAACAATCCGATGCTCGGACAGCCGACCGGCATCTCGGATGTCGAGTTGGCGGTCGACCCCTACTTCCCGGCAACCAACCCGTTGGTCCCGCCGCCGCTCAAGGGAATCAGCGTCCATTTCGGGGGCCGAAACCGGGTCTTCATGGACTCGCACGTCAAGTGGATGCGAGACATCCGCCTCAAAGCCTAACGAGAGTTGGTAACGTGAGGGCATGCATCTCATCGCACTTGGATCGCTCTTGATTGGACTCGCCGCCGGAGGGCAAAACCATGGCACCGAGCCCGCGGTGGCCATGGGCAAACTCGATTTCATGATCGGCGAGTGGAAGGGCAAGCAGACGTTCTACATCGGCAACGGGCGGGAGATGGTCGGCGACGCAAGCGATCACGCTGAATGGGCGGTGGGCAAGCGGTTTGTCGAAGAGCATCTCTCCACTTCGCTCACGGGCCGTCCGGCCACCGACACGAGGCACATGCTCGCTTATGATCCCCGGGCCGACCAGTACGTGGCCTACTGGTTCAACGACACGTCGCCCCTCCCGCTGGTCTTGACCGGTAAGCTGAATGATGGAAAGCTCGTGCTCCTAACCACGTCTCCCTCGGGCGGCCACAACCAGTTGCGGTTCACCTACGACGGATCGACCCACAACGAGCTCAGCCTCACGTTCGAGATGGAGACGTCAGGCGTTTGGCAAACGCAGTTCAAGACCGTGTATTCGAAGTAACGGGTTCATCGATCTCGCCGCGACCGGGATGAGCCAACCTACGATCTTGACGGTCACGGTGAACCCGTGCGTCGATGAGACGTTCTTCGTAAACCACCTCGCGCTTCACGATACGAACAGAATCGACCGCATCGAGCGGGATGCGGGAGGCAAGGGTGTTAACGTCTCGCGCATTGTCGCCGCGCTCGGCGGCAGTGTCATGGCGATCGGCTTGGCGGGAGGTAGAGCCGGAGAAACGGTCAAGGAGGTCCTCCGTTCCGAAGGGGTCGAGAGCCGGTTCGTGACGGTCAACGTCGAGACCCGGACCAATCTCTGCGTGGAGGATGGAACTGAACTTCCTCCGACGACGTTCGACACCGCGGGTCCGAGCGTCGAAGCGGGAACGCTAGATGCCCTCCTACTCGTCGCAGAGGGCATCCTTCCTGAATCGAATTGGCTGATGACGGGCGGTTCCCTGCCGCCGGGATTGCCGGTCGACACCCACGCGAGGTTGGTTCGGCTTGCACACCAACATCGGGTTCTAGCGGCGGTGGATGCGGACGATGAGCCTATGCGCCAAGCCCTGGCTGCCGGTCCGGAGCTGATCAAGCCCAATGTGGCCGAGGCGGAGAGGTTGACGGGCCGGCGCCTGCGATCCCTCTCCGATATCGCCGATTGCGCGACCGAGCTACGGGCGATGATGCTCGTCGCTGGCGCATCGGGCCGAGCGCTCTCGGTAGTCAGCATGGGAGCCTCCGGAGCTTTGATGGCGGCCGAGACGGGTGTGTTCCGAGGCTTATCTCCTCGCGTGACAAGCCGGAGCAGCGTGGGTAGCGGAGATTCAATGCTGGGCGCGATGCTGTGGTCGCTGGCGAATGGGGGCACGCCGCAAGCTGCGCTTCGGTGGGGACTGGCGGCCGGCGCCGCGACGGCGAGGACGCACAACGTCGGGGTTGCTACCAGGGCGGAGATTGAGGAGCTTCTGCCGGCGGCCAAGGTGAAGTCGATCTAGCGGCCCGCATGTCATCCTTTGGATATGCGATGCGGGCTGACCGTCCTCTCAACTTTCGTGGCCATGACCGCGACGTTCGGCGCGCCGGGATCGGTGGACTATCCGACGTTCAATACCGCGAAGAATCTGTACGCCAAGCACGACTTCCGGGCCCGCAAAGCGCCTAGGCTCGTCGTCAAGCAATGGCTCCGTAAGCCGCCCAGCACCCGCGGAAAAGTGGTGCTGATCGACTTCTGGGCCACTTGGTGCGAGCCGTGCCGCGAAGCGATTCCAGATCTCGCGAAGTGGCAGCGCAAGTTCGGAAAGGATCTGGTCGTGATCGGTTTGTCGGATGAGAAGGCTTCGGTGGTCTCCAAATTCATGAAGACTGCCAAGATGCCCTACGCCGTCGGCGTCGACCCGAGCGCCACGACCAAGCACCGCGTCGGGATTGACGCCATCCCCAACGTTCTCGTCGTCTCTGCCGACGGAATCGTTCGCTGGCAAGGGTTTCCGCTGGACGAGAGCGACCCCTTAACCGAATCGACGCTCGCTCAGATCATTCGGGCCTCCAAAGCACACGCTCGATAGGGAATGGCTGGGAGCTACCGCTCGACCTTCAACGCCGGGGTCGGACCGGTCGTCAACTCGACCTCGGCGCCTACCGGCAGTATCACCTGGTGTCGAACGTGGCCGAACGGAGCGTTAACCACGGTCGGCACCCTCAATGAAGCGAAGAACTCGTGAAGCGTGTCGGCTCCCTTCAGGTTGAGCTCGGCGTCGTCGCACTTGACGAATTGCCCGAGCACGATGCCCTTGACACCTTTGAGCTGACCCGCCATTCGCATTTGGGTCAGCATCCGATCCAATCGGTAGGGCGGCTCGCCGGTGTCCTCGAAAAACCCGATGGCGCCCTCGAAGCTGGGTAGATAGCCGGTGCCGATGAGTTGGTTCAGAACCGTCAGGTTGCCACCGAGAAGAACTCCCCTCACGGAACCCGATCCCGATACCATCGAGCGTGCCGCATAGCTTGGGTTATCAAATCCGAGAAGGTCGAGGGGCTCGGTGGTCATGAGCGCCCGCTTCCATGCCGCCAACGTGAAGGGGTCGTCCAAATGCGGCACCCACATGCCGTGGTAGCTGACGACGCCGGCCTTGAGCCAGGCGGCCACGAGGAGGGAAGTCACGTCGCTGAAGCCGATGATCGGCTTCGGGTTCGCTCTAAGGGCGGCCCAGTCGATTAGGGGAAGTATTCGCGCGCACCCCCAGCCACCCCGAACACAGGCAATGGCGTCGATCGCGTCGTCCTTGATCGCCCCATTAATGTCAGCGGCTCTATCCGCATCGGGTCCGGCGAAGAGCCCCGTCTTTTCCAAAAGATGCGCCATGGGGCGCGTCTTGAGCCCTAGCGCCGAGAAGCGCGCGACGACGTCGTCGACATCCTTCTGCTCGGTCGGGGACGCGGGGGCAACCAGCGCGACGGTGTCGCCGGCCGAAAGCGCCTTCGGCCACTTGCGCTTGAGCGACTTCGTCGGATCGCCGATAGCCAGGCTCGCCGCGCCCGCCGCCCCGGCGGCTAAGACCGTCCGGCGGGTCAAGGCAGTTTCAATGCCCTCGGACCTTCGCTCGGCAGCCATGGAGTTATTACACCTCGACTTGCCGGTCATAGGTCGGTGTGCGCCGGGACGAACCATCCGGCGCCGACCTCAGATTCAGCCGGATTGCACGATCAGCTGACCCTGGGCTCCGGATTCGCCGTCTCGATCCGTCCGCGGAGCTTATCTCCGAGGCCCGCCAGTGGCGCTCCGGCATCAGGCGTCAGCCAAAGCATGCTCGTGACCCCGCGAGGATAGTAGCGGCTTCCCACCGCCTCTCCCTCCAGCATCTGGTCGCAGAACGCGTAGTAGGCGTTCTCCGGTCTCATGAGCCATGCGAGATGCGCGGCGTCGGCAAGGTCATCCGGCGGCCTGCCGAAGATCCGCTCAGCCACGAACTGGCAGAGAAAGATCTTGCTCATCCACGAGTTCCTGCTCGTCGAGCTGAGGCGCCAGCCGCCGTCGGCAAAGCGGCAAAGGTTCGTCCTAAGCACCTGGTCGAAGTGGCGTTCCAGGGCTCGTCGCAAGTCGCCGAACGGGCCGTCCGGTTCGAGCACCTCCCGCTTGCCCGCCATAAGGGGGTAGACCAACGCTTCGATTGCCGGAATGATCCGCGCCGGCACGTTCTCGTCCAGCACCGCCGGAAGCGAGCCGTCCGATTCGACGGATGAAACGAGCGTGGAGGCGCACCGGGCAGCCTGGTCGGCGGCCGCGAGCGCGAGGTCTTCCTCACCGAGCCGCCTAAGCATCGGCTCCAGCAGAACATAGGCCGCCCAAGTCTTCACGGCGAGGTAGACGTTGTTTCGGGCCTGACCGAGCGATGCGTCGAGGCTGTCGTAGGTGGTGATCTCCTTCCCGCCGGCGCATCGGCTGCTGTCCAGCCCCATAACCCCGTTGCGCAACTTCGGATCGGGGTGGTCCCGCTGCATCAGGCTGCGAATGATCGCGCGAAAGGTTGTCGCGTGGTTCTCAGCCCACGCATAGTCGCCGGTGTGCGAGATGTAGAGGCTCGCCGTGAGCGCCCAGTTCAGCAGCTCCTCGCAGCTCATGAACGAGAAGCACCCCCGGAGCCCCGCCTGCTCGTAGCCGGAGTGACCCGGGGCAGAGAACGCATTGGCCACGCCGACGTCGTGGGTGAAGGCGATTCCTCCCGGATGTCTGGTCGTGTCCCTCGGGAAGCAAACCTCGTCCTGGTAGGCGTATCGCTCGGCGTAAAGGTCGAGCTCGTTACGCACTGTCCACGGATTCAATGCAAGCTCGAAGAACGCCTGATCCACGATCAGATCGAACGTGTTCATCATTCGGTACTCGCCCTCGTGGACGATCCAGAGCGGCGCGCCGTCCTCGCGTTCGAGGCATTGCGTACAGCCAAAGTAGCTTCGAATCGCTTGGGCGGCCATAAGGGCGCGTGGACGGCTCAGCTCGGACGAAAGCCTTCGATCGAACGCGATGCCCTCACGCACGGTCCGGTCCGACTCCTCCAGTGCGTAGCCGGCGACCTCCTCGATCTGGTCGAACCATCGTCGGTAGAGGTAGCGAGTTCGAATTCCGGTGGTCGCCGTTCCCTCCCGGAAGAAGCACACCGCGAAACGAAATGTCCGCACTTCACCGGCTTGGACCATTCCCACGAGCACCCCAATCGAGCCGAGCATGAAAGGCAGGTTTTCGGCGTGTTCGTAGTTGAGAATTGCCTCGGGTTGCCAGGCGATGCCGGCGTAGACATCAAGATCGGCGGTGGCGATCGCCGTCGAGGTTCCTTGTCCGACCCCGAGCACTCCCTGCTCGCGCCATACGCGCATCTTCGAAGCCGGGTCGGAGCCGGCGTAGCCAAAGAAAGCTTTGCGCGGGGTGATCCCTCGCCGGTTATCGACGGTCAGTTCGGCGATGATGGCCGGGGTCAAAGCACGCTTGAGCCCGTCGCCGGTTGAGGTCGACGGGTCGGGGACTGCCTGGACCGGTGAGACGAGACGGAACGTCAGGTCGTCCGCCATCCACGTGTCGACGGCGGCACCCAAAAGTCGGGTGATCTCGTGGTCGGCGTAGACGCCAACCGCGGGTTCGCGCTGAAACTCGCCAAGCCCTTCGACGTCGTAATCCTTCTCGTCCGATGCCTGCTTCTCGGCGATCTGAAAGAAGGGGAGTGCCCGGAAGTGGCCGGGGCGCTCCCGTTCTTCGACGCCGATATAGACGCCCTCGTTGGCCGGGCCGGCGAGCTCCAATCCGAGGCCGCCGCAAGCTCCGCGTGAGCCAAGCGTGAAGGAGGCGAAAGCCCCGATGGGCGAGTGGTGTGCGTTGAAGAAGGGAGATTCGCTCATGTGCCTGACGCATAAACCAAGCTGCCGCGCCACGAGGGCGCGGCATAGCTAGGTCTCATCGAACTAAATGCTGGTCGGGGGGCCGGTCGGCGTCCAAGGTACGTGACGCCGATGGTCCGGCCTCATCCCGCGGGCATCAACGCCGAGCGTTCCACATATTCTGCAGAGGCAGAGTTACGGAGTTGGGATTGGTCTGCACCGGCGGCAT
>DATGIR010000149.1:0-6355 GCA_035295605.1 Fimbriimonadaceae bacterium
TAACACCATAGATCGTGTTAGCGGCCAAGCTACCGCTGAAGCTCAGCGAGTAGCCGGTAATAAAGCCTCCAACGTTGCCCGCATTATTGTTGTAGAAGATCAAGTAGAGCGGGTTGGTAGTCGTCAGGTTGATCGGCGACGATGTTGTATTTTCTAGCTCGAAATTGACCGAAATAATCGGCCCGAGCGCGGTGAGCGTCATCTCGTTCGCGTAGGCGGTTCCAGCCGTCATCGTGAACGTGTCGTAGCTCGCGTTGTACGTACTCGACGGATAGGTGCTGTACGTATCGAAAAACGTGGAGCTGTAGCCTGCACAAGCAAGCGCCGCGGCTGTCGCGGTAACTAAAACCTTCTTCATATTTCCTCTCGCAAAACAAACTCGGCTGCTCTCAAAGCCGAAATTTCACCGAGAGTGTATCAAAGGCTAACGCGGTTTGTTAGGTTCTGGTTAACAAAGCTGGTACTACTGCGTGCGCAGTTCTCGACTAGCCGGTAGCCCTACTAGGATTCCGGTGTACGTCAATTTCATAAACGAAAAGAGCCCGCTTCGACGAGTCGAAACGGGCTCTACCTCACAGCGGCAGAGAGTATTCAGAAAAGCTCGACCTGGATATGTCGGCGTCTCCAATGGAGTGCCGAGTCCAAATCCTTAAGGAGGTGATCCACCCACACCTTCCGGTACGGGTACCTTGTTACGACTTAGTCCCCCTTACCCCCCTCACCTTCGGCCGCTCCTTCCTTGCGGTTAGGCCACGGACTTCGGGTGAAGACAATTCAGGTGACTTGACGGGCGGTGTGTACAAGACCCGGGAACGTATTCAACGCAGTATAGCTGACCTGCGTTTACTAGCGATTCCGCCTTCATGCAGTCGAGTTGCAGACTGCAATCTGAACTGGGGGCGTATTTTTGGGATTGGCTCCACCTCGCGGTATCGCTGCCCTTTGTTTCATCCATTGTAGCATGTGTGAAGCCCCAGACGTAACTGCCATGCTGACTTGACGTCATCCCCACCTTCCTCCGGCTTACACCGGCGGTCTCCTGTGAGTCCCCATCTTTCATGCTGGTAACACAGGACGAGGGTTGCGCTCGTTGGCGGACTTAACCGTACACCTCACGGCACGAGCTGACGACAGCCATGCAACAAGTGTCTTCACGTCCCCTTGTGGGGGAGGGCCTAATTTCTTAGGCTTGCGATCGATGTCAAGTCTGGGTAAGGTTCTTCGGTTAGTATCGAATTAATCCACATGCTCCACCGCTTGTGCGGGTCCCCGTCAATTCATTTGAGTTTCAACCTTGCGGCCGTACTCCCCAGGCGGGATACTTAATGCGTTAGCTGCGGCACAAGAGGGGTCGATACCTCTTACGCCTAGTATCCATCGTTTAGGGCGTGGACTACCAGGGTATCTAATCCTGTTTGCTACCCACGCTTTCGCGCCTCAGCGTCAGATGATGCCCAGTTTGCTGCCTTCGCCATGGGTGTTCCTCCTGATATCTATGCATTTCACCGCTACACCAGGAATTCCACAAACCTCTGCATCCCTCCAGTCTGCCAGTATGCGAAGCAGTTTCCGGGTTGAGCCCTGGAGATTTCACTTCACACTTAACAGACCGCCTACGCGCTCTTTACGCCCAGTAAATCCGGACAACGCTTGGACCCTACGTCTTACCGCGGCTGCTGGCACGTAGTTAGCCGGTCCTTATTCAATGGGTACCGTCCTAAGTCTTTCCCATTAAAAGGAGTTTACAGGCCTAGACCCGTCATCCTCCACGCGGCGTCGCTGCATCAGGGTTTCCCCCATTGTGCAAGATTCCCAACTGCTGCCACCCGTAGGTGTGTGGGCCGTGTCTCAGTCCCACTCGAGCGGATCATCCTCTCAGACCCGCTACCCGTCGTCGGCTTGGTAGGCCATTACCCCACCAACTACCTGATAGGCCATAAGACGCTCCTGAAGCGAAAAACCATTTAATCACTCCTCGATGCCGAAGAGTGGCCACATCCGGTATTACCCGTCGTTTCCAACGACTATCCCGGTCTTCAGGGCACGTTTCTTATGTATTACTCCGCCGTTCGCCACTGTGTATTGCTACACCGTTCGACTTGCATGTTTTAGGCACGCCGCCAGCGTTCGTCCTGAGCCATGATCAAACTCTCCGAAGAAATTGTTAACCAATTTCGCCGAAGCGATCGGTTGCTTGATTGATTTGGAGTTTCCTTTGCAGGATCCCTCACCCACCGAGACGAACTCGCAGGGCTTGGGCCTCCGCTCACCGCCAGATCAGCGATGAGTTGTTTTTCATACGGGATTTCGATCTTGCGATCTCGATTCCGTCAGAACTACTTATCTGAACGTTAACTCTCTATTCCGCTGTCAAGGTTCGGCACCCTAAATCGGGCGCAAGAGAGATTGTAGGCAGGTCGAGGCCGAAAAGTCAAGGGGGGAGCCCTCGTTTTTTGACGAAAGAGTCGCTTCGGTGATCGGAACCCGGTGAACGGGATCGGGAATTGGGGATCGGTCATCGCGGATTGGGAACCGCGCATCCGGAACCGCACCGAACCTAACCGCCCTCTCGTCTTTATGAACCGACCCGTGCGCCTGCTCTTCACCCTCGCCACCTTCCTCGGCTCGTTCGCGCTGTTCCTGCTCGAGCCGATGGTTGCCAAGGCGCTGCTGCCCAGCTTCGGCGGCTCGTCCCTGGTGTGGAACGTCTGCCTTCTCTTCTTTCAAGCCGCACTGCTTGCCGGGTACGGCTACGCCAACGTGCTTACCCGGCGAGCCGAGGTTCGCCGAGCCACTCCCATCCATTGGCTGGTTCTCGGCGCCGCGGTCGCCCTGAGCATCACCCTCTTCGCTCCTTCCGGACTCTGGCAGGTTCGCCCATCCCCCGAAGGTTCTCCCCTCAAGCCGCTCCTCATCACGCTGATTCTCACGACGGCGGCGCCGTTCGTGGTCTTGGCGGCCGGAACACCCCTCATCCAGCGCTGGTTCGCGCACTCGGACGACGAGCATGCCCACGACCCCTACTTTCTCTATGCCGCAAGTAACCTCGGCAGCTTCTTCGGCCTGATCGCCTACCCCACCCTCATCGAGCCCCGGCTCCCCCTCGGCGCCCAGCGCCTCTTTGTGTGTGCCCTCCTGGCCGGCTACTGCCTGCTCCTGGTGCTCGCCAGTGCACGGCTTCGCTCGCACGTTGTCAGCCAAACCGACGAACCGACTGCCCAACCGCTTGCGCCCATCGCAAACGCGATGCGCGCCAAGTGGACGCTTCTGAGCGCAGGCCCCTCAGCGCTGCTGCTCGCAGTCACCTCGGATCTCACAAAGAACATCGCCCCAATTCCGCTTCTCTGGGTGCTCCCGCTCGGCCTCTACCTTCTCACGTTCGTCATCGTCTTCTCCCACCGAGCGCGGAAGCTGGAGGCGGAAGGCAACACGCCGATGTGGCTTCGGATGGCACTCGCGCTCGCCCTGGCGTTCAACGCTTTCCTTGCCCTGGCCTCGAACGTCAACATCCTCGTCGGCGTACCCGCCGCCCTAGTCGGCTTCTTCTTCGTCGCCCTGGCCTGCCATCTACGGCTGGCGCGCCTGCGGCCCGTAGCCGGCCACCTCACCGAATACTACTTGTGGGTGTCGACCGGAGGCGTGCTCGGCGGCCTCTTCTGCGCCGTTGTGGCCCCGCTGGTCTTCAGGGGCCTGACCGAACTCCCGGTTTCTCTGGGATTCTGCGTCGCGCTATACGGCTTCATTCAGTACGACCCAAAGAAGCCGAAGCTGGACTTCATCATCTCGGCGGGCGCGATTGCGGCGATCGCCTGCCTTTGGATGTTCACTAAGAAGAACGACATTCCCGCCGTCTACGTAGTGGGCATCCTTGCCCTCATCTTCCTGGGGGTTAGCCCGTGGCCGGGACGGTTCGCCGCTGTCTTCCTCGGTTACCTCGTCTGGTTCGGCTTCCAAGACAAGAATCCGAAGGCGTTCGTGATGTTCGCGTCCCGGAACTACTACGGCTTCGAAACGGTGCTGTTCGAGCAGGATCCTCCCCGCCGGCGGCTCGTTAACGGGAACATCACGCACGGGCTCCAGATCAACGAGAAGGAGTTCTTCCGCGAACCGACCACTTACTACGCCAAGGACGGCCCCTTGGGAGAGGCGCTCCTTCCAACCCTCGATGCCCGCCCGGGCGCCAAGATCGGCGCGGTCGGATTGGGCACCGGCACGGAAGCCGCCTACGGACGGCCCGGAATGACGATCGACTTCTACGAGCTCAATCCGACCGTCAAGTACATCGCCGAGAACCCACACTTCTTCACTTACGTGCGGGATTCGCAGGCCAAGGTCAACGTCATCCTCGGCGACGCCCGGCTCTCCTTGAACACCGCGCCGAACGGAACCTACGACGCGATCATCCTCGATGCCTTCAGCTCAGACTCGATTCCGGTGCACCTCCTCACCAAGGAAGCACTCCAACTGTACGTGTCGAAAATGAAGCCGGACGGGATCATCCTGGTTCACACGTCCAACCGGTATCTGACCCTGGCCAAGTACGTCGCGGCCACAGCCCGTTCGGCTGGGCTCCAATCCGACGTCGCATTCGACGATCGGGACGCCGATTTCGTACGCTGGCCGACGACGTGGCTGTGTCTAGCCCGAAACCGCGACCGGCTCCGGGAGATCGACGAGCGCCCCACTCAGTGGGAGGCCTACGAGCCTCCAGCCGGCACTCAAGGGTGGACGGACGACTATTCCAACGTGTTCGGCGCCCTCAAAGTGTTGAACAAAGACGCGCCCGCCGCACGCTGAAGATCCGCGAGAGCCTGCAGGACGTCGTACTTCGCCGAGACTTGCGCGAACTCCGCGCTGGTAAGGTCGCGCTGCGCTTCGATCACTTCGAGGAGGATCGCGACGCCCTGCTCGTGTCGAAGCATGGTCTGCCGAAGCGCCACCCGGGCCGTCTCGACCTGGCGGTCGGCGACCTTCAGCCGTTGTTCGGCGTTCACTAGGCTCGTCGCGGCTTGGCGTACTTCGAGCGAAATCTGTAGCCGGACCTGCTTGAGCTGGAGCTGCGCCTGCTCCTCATCCTGGCGCGCGGCCCGCACTTCCGCGCGGTAATAGCCGGAGTCCAGAATCGGCCAGTTCAGCGATAGCACGCCCGTACCGACTTCCGGGCGCTGCCCAAAGCCAAGCGGCTTGACATTGCCCGTGTAATTCAAGCCGAGGTTCAGGGTCGGCTCGTTGGCGTGCTGCACGTACTTGCGAACCTCGGTGAGGGCGCGTGCGGTCTCCGCGAGGGCACGGGCCTCGTGCCGGCTCCGCTGCGCCTCCTCCGAAAGCTTTGCTGCGTCGGGCGCCGGCGGATTCGCCGCGGGGACGTCGGCCACGTCGAAGGTCGACTCGATGGGTCGTGCCAGAACATTGTTCAGGCTCTGCTTAGCCAACTCCAGCCCGGTGGTTGCGGCGATCAGATTGCTTTCCGACTGCGCCTGCTGGGTTTGAGCCCTCAGCACGTCGACTTGCGCCACGACCCCCGCCTTGAAGCGTTGCTCCACATTCCTCGTCCGTTCGACGTCGCTGGCAAGCGCCTCCTGTGCCACGAGGACCTGGCTCCTCGCACGCAGTACACCGTAGTAGGCGGAGGTGACGTCGCGCCTGATGTCGGCCCGTTGGGCCAGAAGCGTCTCCTCCTGCGCGAACTGACTTGCCTTGGACGCGCGCATTAGCCGGTGCATGTTTCCGCTGATGTCGATCGGCATAGTGGCGGATGCCTCGCCGTACGACTGCTGGATCGGCACAATCGTGACCGTGTTTCCGGAGAACGTCGCGGTGGTCGGCCTGTCGAACCGCGTGTAGTTGCCGTTCAAGTACAGCGTCGGACCAAGCTGGCCGGTCTTAGCAAGCACGTCCTGGCGCTGCTTTTCGACCCGCGTCTGTTGGATCAATATTGCGAACGCATTGCGATCGGCGTAGGCAAGGGCCTGATCGAGCGTGATCGTGGCGCCGGGAGCAAGATCCTGAGAAGGAGCAAATAAGCCGCAAAGGGCAAGGAACGGGCTCATAGCTTGCAGTTAAGGTTACGTCCTAGGGACACAAATGCTCTCGGGGCCGTTAAACTGTCCCGGATGCGCGTGCTCTTCACCGTGACGGTGTTCCTGAGCGCGCTCACCCTCTTCATTGTCGAACCGATCGCGGGCAAGCTCCTGCTCCCGATGTTCGGCGGGTCCGCCACGGTGTGGACAGCGGCGATGGTCTTCTTCCAGGTCGCTTTGCTCGCCGGATACGCGTACGCCAACTGGGCCGCCGGGCGCCCCATACGCCAACTCCCGCTGATCCACCTCGTGGCCACCGTGGTTGCGACTTTGAT
>DATGIR010000150.1:0-6784 GCA_035295605.1 Fimbriimonadaceae bacterium
TCGCGCTATGCCGAGGACTTGCTACAAATTGCGCGGACCGTGCGGCTGAACCGCCCCGCGCTCACGATTCCCATGGCGCTGAAAAACGACGTGGGCAGGAGGATAGAAATGGTACTGGACAACAACAAGCGACGCGGATCCGTGCATCTCGGCGGTCTCGCGCTCGCCGCGCTCGGATTCGCGGCGCTGACAATTCCCGCCGCGAGCCTGCTTCTCCACCGGCAAGGTGACGAGTCGACGCTGCAATACGCCGACCTCGCAGGAAACAAGACGGTGGCGGGGACCGAAGCCAACGGCTTCGTCGCTCGGCTGGCGGATGGCCGCAAGGTCGAGTTGGTGCAGGTCAGTTGGCTGCAGCGTGACGGCACGGTTCAAGCCTGGCGTCCGAACGGCGTGCCGATTCCCCCGAAGGATCAATTGGCCCGCGCCTATCACGGCCCGGACGAGAAGGACAGGCTCGAGTTCGTGTACCGGGTTCAAGCCGCCGGCACCGTCGTCCACTCGGGAATGGATTTGGCCAACGAGTCCAGAAGCCCCGGCCGGACCGAGTTCTTCGGAGAGGGCTTGGCTCTCCGTCCGGGCTCGGACGGAAACGTCACGCTCGTGGCGAACATGGCAATCCGTCAGCGTGGTGTCGCCGATCCCACTTCCTTCGTGTTCTACATCGCGGATGGGGAAGGACGCACCGCCGCAACCTATAGCGCGGCGACCGGCGCCGTCACCGACGATCCCGATCTCGGTGCCGGCTTGACCGTTACTCCGAACGCAGCTTCCACGACCGTTGCGTACGACTACGCTCCTACTCCCTTCGTCTACCTGGCGGATGCGGTTGGTATCACTCGGTCAGGCAAAACGGTCCAACCGAAGCCGCTGAGTTCCAAGCGGGTGAAGGGCGGTCTGTTCCGGATCACCGACTCGTTCCCGCGAACCGCCGATCTGGCGAAGATCGAGGTTCAGCTCCACGACGTCCGTGCCGTGGAGATGAAGGGCGTTCACATCCGGCCGAACACGTTCGTAACCGAGTAAGGCCACCGGCCGCTCTCGCGCATCGGCTCCTCCCGGCACGTTCGGGAGCCATGCGCGGGAGCGGCACATTCGCGCGTTTGGCCGGGCAACCTCCTCCTGGCCCGGCCAAAGCGCCTTCACTCCCACTCCCCGCCCCGCCACACGCCTTCCTCCTCGCACGTGTGCCGAAACGCCAGCACCCGCCGGTCCCACAGCATCGCCGTCCTCGGAATCGGTTCGCTGAGCGTGAGCCCCCCCGCCGTTCGGCACCGGGAGAGCGCGACATAGGCCTGGCCGTGTGAGAAGAACCCGCGCCCGACCTCGATGTGCGCTCGGTCCAAAGTCAATCCCTGCGCCTTGTGGATCGTCGTCGCCCACGCCAGCCGCACCGGGAACTGGTCGAACGTCGCCGCCACCCGGGGTTCGATCTTGCCGCTCACCCCGTTCAGCTCGAACTGGACGCGCTCCCAGGCCATTCGCTCCAGCGTGAACCGGCGCCCCTCCTGGGTCTCCACCGTCACCTCCTCGTCGGCCAGCTCCGTCACCTTTCCGAGCATCCCGTTCACAAACCCGCGGCCGTTGGCGACGATCATCACCTGGGCTCCGACCTTTAACCGAAGCTCACGCTCCGTCGGCATGTCGCTGTCCGGGAAGGTTCCGTCGATTCGAGCGGCGTAGGAGCGGGAGAGCTCGGGTAGCTTCGTCAGCTCGACCAGATTGATTCGATCCGCTTCGTCCCGGCGCGGGGTCAAGGCAATCGTCTGACTATCCGGTGCAGGGTGGCCGACCCGCGAATTCAGGAACTCGACCCCTTCCGGTTCAGCGTGGCGGAGCGCGCTCAAGGCTTCCGCGAACGCCGGATCCTCGGCCTGCCGGTGGATCGTTCGAAGTTCGAGCACGCCCAGCGGCGCCTCCCGCCAAACGTTCGCGTCGAAAAAGAAGCCGCCTCGCCAATGGTCGCGAAACAGAGCCGCCTCCTCGTGCCGGATCACCGGCGGAAGTTGCATCGCGTCGCCAACCACGATCACCCGCTTCCCGCCGAACGGAACCGACTCCTCCCCGTTGTTGATCCGGAGCGACCAGTCGATCGCATCCATCACGTCCGAGCGCACCATCGAAACCTCGTCGATAATCAAGTAGTCAAGCTTCTGCAAGAGGCGCCCGGCCGCGCCGCGCAGAAGTTGGATGTCCTCCGGGTCCCGGTATCGCAAGAAGCGTGGAGGGAAGCGGAACGTGCGGTGGATCGTTTGCCCCCCGCAGCTCAGTGCCGCGATCCCGGTCGGCGCGACAACCACCACGTTCGCCTCGGTCTTGAGCCGAAACTGCCGAAGCACCGTCGACTTGCCGGTACCCGCCGGTCCGGTGACGAATAACGCTCCCCAACGCCAGTTCTCGGCCAGCATCTCGGCAAGCGCGCCCTCCTGGTCGTCCGATAGGTTAAACGTTGACGTCACCGTAAAAATAATGTATTGTCTTGCGTTAGCGATTTCGTGGCCGCTGGCGGCGAGCAGCCTGGAAACTTAAGGAGTTAGGTTGCAAGTCGACAGCGTCATGGTCGCTGCGCTAGAGGGAGAGTCGAAGCGTTCTCGTCGACCTGTGCCGCTCGCTCGCTCTTCGTGCGAAGCGGTCTTGAATTTTATTAGAGAGGCATGCAATTGCATAAACTAGTTCTCACGGGCGGTTTCGCCGCCCTTCTCGTCGGCAGCGCGTTCGCGGCCGACGACGCCAGCAACAAAGCCGCGGCTTCGGGCGACAAGGTCAATATGATCGCTCAGGGCAACTGGCTTGGCACTATCGCCGGCAGCATTCAGTCGGTGAAGGTCTCGGGCGGGTCCAACACCACGTCGTCGAACAGCTCCCTCACGGTTGGCTACATGGTCACGAACAACATCGGCGTGGGCGCGAAGGTTGCCTATACGTCGGTTAGCAGCGCCAATACGTTCACCGGATTCGCATCGGCCCGGTACTACTTCGATCCGCAGGGCAAGCAGCTCGTGCCCTTCGTCGGCCCGTTCATCGGCTACTCGCGCCCGACCGGCGGTCCCAACACGACCATGTACGGCGGAAATCTCGGCGTCGAGTATTTCCTGGCCTCGAACGTCTCCTTCACGCCGAGCGTGAACTACTTCCACACCACCGGGGGCGGCCTGACCGCGAACACATGGAGCTTCGCGTTCGGTCTCACCTTCTGGTTCGCCGGAAAGTAACTCTTCGAGCGGTCGCGCCCAGTCGGGTGCGGCCGCTTGGTTTTTTTGGAGGGTATGCACGTGCATAAATCCGTTACCGGCGGCGCCATCGCCGCACTTTCGCTTTTCGCCGCCGTTGCAACGGCGTCTGATGGCCAGCAGTGGGGCACGAACGATTACAACTGGCTTCGCCAGGGCTCGTACGGCGGATCGCTTTCCGGCCTTATCTCATCGACCAACAGCAATACGTCCACCAACATCAATCTTGCCGGCGTCTACCTGTTCACGAATAATCTGGGAGTCGGACCGCTCATCGGGCTCGACGCCTTCAATAGCTCGACCAATTGGAGTCTCGGCGCCGTCGGTCGCTACTACTTGAACCATACACCGCAATCCACGCTGATTCCGTTTGTCGGCGTCACCGGCAGCTATAGCGTTCCAAACCAGGGCGCGGTGAAAACCACGACCTACGGGGGGCAAATCGGGGTTGAGTATTTCCTCAAGCCGAACGTCTCGCTAACCCCGGCCTTCAACTATACGCGCACCACCGGCTCGGGGGTGGGCTTCAACACCGCGGGCTTCTCCCTCGGTGTGACGTGGTGGATCGACAACTGGTCGATCAAATACTAGGCGCGCTGAACGGCCGAATTGCTGTTAAGCATGATCATCGACGGGCCTGGCCTCTGGCCCGGCCCTCGTTAGTTGATGAGAGCCTCACATCCTATGCTCCGCACGAGGCTCGCCCTAGAGCACCGTCGCCTTCGCCGTGAACGCCTTGTCGAGCGGAATCGTAAATGAGAACGAGCTGCCCCGACCCGGCTCGCTCTCGACGCCGATGTGACCCCCGTGTGCCTCGACCGCCAGCTTGCAAAAGGTCAGACCCAGGCCGGTGCTCATATTGCGGCCCTCCTTTCGAGATTCCACTTGACCAAACTTTTCGAAGATTCGCCCGAAAGCCTCGGGAGGGATGCCCTCGCCCGTGTCGCAGACCAGGAACTCAACCGACCTACCCTCGTCGATAACATGAGCTCGGACTGTCACGGTCCCGCCGCCTGGCGTGAACTTGATCGCGTTTCCAAGCAAGTTAACCAAAGTGCGGATCAGCTTGCCCTCGTCGCCTCGTATGGTCGGGATGTCAGAAGCGATCTCCATGGTGAGCTTCAAACCCCTTTCTTTCGCAAGTGACTCGACCTGCCCCAATGCCGACCGGACCAGTTCGTCCACCGATAACTCCACCTTGTCCAACTTCATCGTGCCCCCTTCGAGCTTCTCGACGTCCAGAAGGTCGTTGATCATCGATAGCAGGGCATCCCCGCCGGCAACCGCGATGTTCATCACCTCGCGCTGCCCACTGTTCATTTCGCCTAGAGCGCTCAACGTTTGCATCCCCGAGATGACCGATGTCAACGGCGTCCGAAGGTCGTGCACGATCATGTGGGTCAGGTCGTCGCGCAATCTCTCGAGGGTCTGAAGGCGTGTAAAGTTGCGCTGCAACTGCTCGAACAGAAGCGTCTCTCGGTCGTGGGCGCGCTTCTTCTCCAGGCTTGCCGTGACGCGAGCCTTGAGCAGGGTGGGATTGAACGGTTTTGGAAGGTAATCCTCGGCACCCATTTCGATGCACCGCGCCACTGATTCGAGTTCGGTCAGGGCCGAAATCATGACCACCGGGATGTGTTGCAGCAACGGGTCAGTCTTAATGACGTGCAGCACTTCGTAGCCGTCAACCTCGGGCATCATGATATCGAGTAGCACGAGATCGAAGGTCCCCGCACGTAGCATCTCGAGCGCTTGGACTCCGTCCTGGGCCACGCTCGCGGCATAGCCGTCGCCTTCCAAGCGGCGAACAAGCAACTCGCGGTTGGCCTCGTTGTCGTCTACAACCAGGCACGACCCCTTGGCAACTCTCGAAGCCCTGTCCTCCACCACCGCGTAATCAAGTAGAGCCTGTGTCGCGACTCCATGGTCTACTCGATCGGCGCGCTCAGAAGCCTCGGCCGCGAGCGTCTCGGATGCCGGGACTGCTCCGATTGGATAGAAGTTGTCGCTCATCATCGTCAGCAACTTCATTCCGGCCGTGTGGATGGTTTCCAAATCGGGAACGGAGCGCTGCTCTCCCGACTCTTGAGCCTGAGTTATCAGGAGCTCGGAGTAGCCGATGATGTGGTTGAGGGGCGTGCGGAGATCGTGGATCAGGCTCGAGGGCAGCGCATGATTGGATGCGAAATCCATAGCCGGTTTCTGTGTAGTCATGGTTTTTGGTCGCCAACAGCCGCCGGTTCGCGTGCGGCCTCGCTCAAGAGCGCCTCGATCTTGTTGAGGAGGCGCGGCAGTTCGATGGGTTTTGTGTCGTAGTCGTCGCAGCCGGCTTCTAACGCCTTGTCACGGTCGCTGGACATGGCGTGCGCCGTGAGTGCGATGACGGGGATGAATTGCGTGACGGGCGCGGCCTTGAGGCGTCGCGTCGCCTCCCAGCCGTCGAGCACGGGCAAGCTCATGTCCATCAGCACCAAATCGGGCGATTCGCTGTGAGCCAGTTCGACGCCGCTCATGCCGTCGACCGCGAGGACGATCTGGTAACCCTTACGTTCCAGCCTCCGCGACAGCATGTCGCGGTTCATTTCATTGTCTTCGACCAGTAGGATTTTGGGCATGAGATCGAGGGTGCGGGGTGTGAGTTCTTACTTGGTGCGCGTCGCGCAGTTAGCAACCAAGTCGCGAACTTGGGAGAGCAGCGCCGCGCGAGTACTGCCTTGCCTATGAAGAATGGTCTCGACGGAGCCGTTCAATCGCTTCCGTTCCTCTTGGGTTAGGTCGGTCGATGTCACAACCACGATCGGTATCGGACGCCATTCCGGGTGCCGCCGCACTTGCTCGACGAACTCGATGCCGTCCATTTCCGGCGTCATCAGATCTAGGACGATGAGCATCGGGCGCTCCCGCTCCATGCACCCGAGTGCAACTCGCCCGTTCTCGGCCTCGCTTACCTTCCATCCCTCCCTCTCCAAAATGTTGCGGGTGATCGCGCGCGAGGCCGGGTCGTCCTCAATCAGTAGAACCGGGCAAGGCGGGTTGGGGCAAGCGTATTTTTTGAGAATTTGCGAGAGGCGTTGGCGGTTGACAGGCTTGGTTGCGTACTCGGCCGCGCCCAGGGTGAAACCTCGCTCGGGGTCGTCGACCATGGTTAACATGATCACGGGAATATCTCGTAGGGCATGGTCTGCCTTGAGCGCAGAAAGCACGGTCCAGCCATCCATGTCCGGCATCATTACGTCCAAGGTGATAGCGGCCGGCCGGAGTTGTCGCGCCAAGCGAAGTCCCGCCTCGCCGCCGGCCGCGGTATGCACGCCGAACCCCTCATTGCCCAAAAACCGCTGCATCAAATCGCGCTGGACCGGGTCGTCGTCAATCACAAGAACGCACTCACCGGAAGGCAGCCCGACGCCCGTTCCTTCAACACTGCCGGCCAAGGATGAACCGGGGTCGTCGTTCATGACGTCGCTGTCAGGAGGCTCGGGCAATGCCTCCGTCACCCTGGCGGGCAACTTGATGGTAAACACGCTTCCCGCTCCCCGAGCGCTTTGAACGGTAACGTC
>DATGIR010000151.1:0-7110 GCA_035295605.1 Fimbriimonadaceae bacterium
CTTAACGTTTCCGAAATGATCGGTACCGGGCCGTTCATCGCCAAGCGCTACGTCGAGGATCAGGTTTTCGAGTTCGACGCCAACAAGAGCTACCACGGCGGCGCGCCGCCCATCGACGGGATCGAGCGCCCGATCCTCAAGGATGCCGCCACGCGACTAAACAAGTTCAAGGCCGGCGAAGTCGACCTGGTTCAGCTCGAGCGTCAGGATGTCGTGGCGATGAAGAACGATCCCGTGTATAAGGACCAGCTGCACCTCTACCCGCGGCCGGCGACTTATTACCTCGCCTTCAACACCAAGGTGTATCCGCCGTTCGCCAATCGCGACGTACGACGCGCCTTTGCGATGGCAGTGAATACCAAGGAGATCTGCTCCAAGACGCTCAACGGGCTCAACCCGGTTGCCGACGGGGTGTTGCCGCCGGGCGTGCTGGGCCACCGGGACAACGCCACGACGCTGCCTTTCAACCCGGCGCAAGCCAAGCAACTGCTCGCCCAGGCCGGCTTTGCGGACGGGAGCAAGCTGCCTCCGCTCGACCTCTACTTCCGAACGGACCGCGAGGACGTGCGCATCGTGGCGGAAGCGATTCAGAGCTATTTGCAGTCCAACCTCAACGTCCACTGCACGCTCAAGCCGCTCGAGTGGACGACCTACCTGGACAAGAACAACAGGCACGAGCTTCCGATGTTCCACATGCGCTGGGCCGCGGACTACCTCGACCCCCAGGACTTCCTGAGTCTTCTGCTCACGACGACGGGCAATGAGAACAAGCAGAACTACAGCAACGCGGAGGTGGATGCCCTCTGCGCGCAGGCCGACGTCATGCCCGAAAAGGATCCCAAGCGGCTGGCCCTGTATGCCAGAGCCGAAGACCTGATCCTTCAGGACGCCGCCTGGCTGCCTATCTACTACCAAGCCGATGCCGAGCTGATCTCACCCCGCGTTCAGGGCTTGCGCGAATCGCTGTTCGGTCACCTACCCCACACGACGGTGAGCCTTAAGAACTAAGATGCGGGGCGGCAATCTCCATGCCGGGCGCCGCCCGGCGATCCCCCGTCGCCACCTTGTCGCGGCAGAGCTGCCGAGACCGTCGGAAGGACCGACTTTCGCCGGCGAACATGACGGGATGAACCTGAGCAACCTGCCCGCGTTCCGGTCGAACGGCGGCCCGTCCCGGCACCACCCAGCACGGAGCTTCCCATTCTCGTTCGAAATCGAGCTGCCAGAGGTTCCGGGGAGCCTGCGCCGGCTGAGCCTCTTCGGGGTCTTCGCGCTATTCGCCGGACCCGACAATGAGGCGCCGGGCACATTCGGGGCTACGCTTCGCGGCTACGACACCGGTTCGGAAACAGTTCGCTACGATTTGATCAACGGCACCTCGTATGCCGACGGCCGGGACCTCGAGCCGCGTCACTGGCTTCGCGGGGACGGAACGTCGCTCGACACGGTTGGCCACACGGAGGTGGACGGCGAGTCCGCCCGCGTAGATCTACTCACGCTCGACATTCCCGCAAATGCCACGGTTCGGGCCGTCCGGTTCACGGACATGGGGAGCCCGGCCTCATTCGCCATCTTCGACGTGTTCGCCGAATTCGAGCTGGCGGCCGGCTGCCCGTTCCGGGCGAGCAGCGGCGGAGTCTCCCTCGGCGAGCTCGCGTCGGTCGTTCGGGTGGGTAATCGGGTCCGGTTCGATAAGGCATTGAATCAGCTCGACGCGTCCATCGAGAAGGCCGACGACCTCGACGAAGCGCGAGGCCAGGCGCTGACGTTTTTGGCCGTCGTCACGGCATCAACTTTGGAGCTGGGCGGTCCGCGCAGCATGGTTCGTGTGGGCCTCGAAGCGGCGCGAGAGCTGGATCGAATTCACGACCGGGAGGAGATTCGCCAGGCGATTCACCGGATACTGGCCGAAGTCGCCGAGCCGCTTTTCGCGCGATCCGAGAACCCGTCGATGCACCTGATCGACCGGGCTCTGGCGATGCTCGAACGGAACTACGCCAAGGATCTCTCCGATGCGGCGATGGCGGATTACGTGGGTATGAGCACCTCGCACTTCCGGCACCTCTTCCGGGAGGCTACCGGCCAACCCTTCCACCGGTATCTGGTGAACCTCCGGCTGGAGAAGGCGAGGGCGTTGCTCCAGGACGGCGACCTCCCGGTCTCGCAGGTTGCCACACTCGTCGGGTTTGCCGGGCTCAGCCACTTCAGCCGCGCCTTTTCGACGCGCTTTCGGGTTAGCCCTACCAGCACGCGGCGGCCCCACGCGGGCTCCTCATGAGCGCGGTTTCGATCGTTAATCTGAGCCATCGTTTCGACGACAGGTTCGTGCTCCGCGACATCAACCTCGAGGTTGGCGAGCGCGAAATCGTCGCGGTGATGGGGAGCAGTGGCGGGGGAAAGACCACCCTACTGCGCTGTATCAGCGGGTTGATCCAAGCCAGCGAAGGGTCCATCGAGGTCGACGGAATCTCGGTGCTCGACGATCCTGAGGGGGCTCGATGCCGGATGGGAATGGTGTTCCAGTCCTCGGCCCTTTTCGACTTCATGACCGTGGGCGACAACGTGCGGTTCGGCGTAGAGCGGCGACGGTTCGAGTTGGCCAAGACCGAGATCGACCGGCTGGTGGAGGAGGCGCTTGGGCGGGTAGGTCTCGCGGCGGACGCCGGCAAGATGCCCGATGAAATCAGCGGCGGCATGCGCAAGCGGGTTGGGATGGCACGGGCACTCGTTCTGGAACCGGCGATCATGCTGTACGACGAACCGACCACGGGGCTCGACCCGATCACGACGTTTTCGATCGACGAACTGATCGTCGACATCCGCAACAACCTGGGCACGAGCAGCCTCCTGGTGAGCCACGATCTGAACTCGGTTATCCGTACCGCGGACCGGGTGGCGTTCCTGCACGAGGGCGAGATGGTGTTCCTCGGCGAGCCCGGGGAGTTTGAGAAGTCCAAGCATCCGGCGATTCGGGAAGTGGTCACGAAGAGTCAGGCGCTGACCCTGCGGTAGGCGCCGACCACGGTTGCGCGCCGGACGTTACCGGCGCCTACTGAACAATTCGTAACCGTTCGCGTCAACGCCTTTGCGCACCCGAAATGAAGCTCCCGAAGATCCTTCCGATCCTCCTACTCGCCGTTGGGCTGGCCGCAGTTTCCCATGGCCAAGCGGCCGGCCCAACCGGGGGCAAGCTGAAACCCGGGAATCACGCGAACCGAAACCGGCAGCCGGTGATCGAGGCCCTCACCAAGGTCAACCTGACCCCGGAGGAGAAGGCGAAGATCCAGGAATTAGTCAAGGCGCGAGCCGAGAACATCAAGGCATTCCGCGAAGCTCACCCTGGCGATCAGCCGGGCTTGCGGGCCCATGTTGCCGATCAGCAGAAGGTGTTTCTGGACGGGATCAAGTCTGTCTTGACGCCCGCGCAGTGGGACGCCTTCCAGACCGAACTCAAGAAGATCATGGAGGAGATTCGCGCCAATCGGCAGAAGGGCGCCGCGCTCGACGGAAAGGCGCCCCCCAAGCCATAGGTTTTTCGTTCAGGGAGAGCAAGTGTAACGGCACCTTTCTGGTTTGTTGACGACCATACTATTGGCGTCCCGGTTTTCGGGACGCCACTTTTTTTTTGTGCGAATCGCAGTTCTAACCGGCGCCGGAATCAGCCGCGAGAGCGGCTTGCAGACCTTTCGTGACGGCGACGGGCTCTGGGAGGGCCACCGGGTCGAGGACGTCGCGACCCCGGAAGCCTGGGAGCGCGATCCCGAGCAGGTGCTCCGCTTTTACGACCAGAGGCGCGCCGACGTTCAGCGCGCCCAGCCCAATCCCGGTCACCGGGCCCTGGCGGAACTTGAGTCGCGACACGAGGTGACGGTCATCACCCAGAACATCGACGACCTCCACGAACGAGCGGGCTCGACGCGAGTCATCCACCTGCACGGCGAGGTGCTCAAGGCACGCTCGGTTCGGGACGAGGGACTGCTGATGGACTGGCGCGGCGACCTCAAACTGGGCGATTTCGGGCCAGATGGAGCCCAGCTTCGTCCCCACGTCGTGTGGTTCGGCGAGGGCGTGCTCGGCACGAACGAGGCGTGGATGGCAGCGGAAGAGGCCGACGTGTTCATCGTGTGCGGGACGTCGCTGCTGGTTCAACCGGCGGCTTCACTCATCGACTGGACTCAGGCGCCGGAAGCCTATATCGTCGATCCCCGGCCGACGCGCACCGCACGCCGCCACGGCGTGCTGCACCTCGTGGAGCTACCCGCGAGCGAGGGCCTGCCGCTCGTCGCCACTCAACTCCTAAACACTGGCAACTGACAACTGACAACTACAACCTGATGAAGAGTCCCCATTCCGGGCTCACGTCAGGGTCGTCGCAGATGCGGTCGCCAGCCTGAATCGCGCCGAAAGCCGCGTAAAGCTGGTGGGCTGCGAGGAACCGCTTGTCGCTCCAGATCTCCATCGCGCCGCGGCCTTCTAGGCGAGCGGCCTCGATAACCTGCCGCGTGAGCGCGCGGCCGATTCCCAGCCGGCGAGCGCCCGGGTGGACATAGAGGCGGTTCAGGGCGCAGTCGCATCCGCCCACACGAACCTTGCCCTCGAACCGAACCAGTTCGCCCTGGGCGCCGGGCAGGGCGGGGAAGAACTCGAGGGCGACGGTGCCGACGATGCCCTCCGGCGTTTCAGCCACGTAGAAGCGGTGGCCGTTGGCCAGGTAGTAGTCACCCAGGTTGTAGAGGTCGGCATGGTAGCCATCCTCCTCCCAGGTGAAGCCGTACTCCTCGTAGACCGCCCGGACCGCGGCGGCGGCGCCCGGGGCATCGGCGGCAGAAGCCGGGCGGACGGTGAAGCTCACGGGCTGAGAGTTTACTTATTGTATGGAGCGCCTTGGCCTCGGCGTGCATAACTAGAAGTGCAATGACCCCCCGATTCTTAGTTTCTCTCTTTATCGGCGCATGCGTCCTCGCGACGGCGGCGCCGGCGCTGGCTCAAGGGCCTCCGCCGCCGAGGCAAGGCGTGCAGGGGGGTCGCATGGGTGGCCCCGGCGGCATGCGCATGGATCCCAAGGCCATGGAAGCCGCCCGCATGAAGCGGATGGAAGAGGAGCTGACCAAGCTCCACGCCAGCAAGTCGCAGAAGGAGAAGGTCTTCGCCTATATGAAGCGGACCGGCGCCCAGCGGCAGGCCTACATGAAGTCCCACCAGGGGATGGACCGGGACGCGATGCGCAAGCAGTTCGAGAAGTGGCGCGACGAGATGACCGCGTTCATGAAGAGGACCCTGAGCGGCAAGCAGTTCAAGCAGTATCAGGCGGACATGGAAGCGGCGCGCAAGGCCCGAATGGGCGGCATGCGAGGCGGACCCGGCGGTGGCGGCGGTCCGCGCGGCGGCAAAGCCGGCTAACAACGCTGCATAGCTGATTCGAAGCGGCCGGCCTTCTCGAGAAGTTCGGCCGCTTCTGCTTTCTAGCAGTCCGAAGGGCGTATCGGGCGTCTAAACGTCATGCTCGCGTTTATCGTGGTTTCCTCGCTGGCGCAGGGACCGAAGGGAATGATAACGCCCGACTTTTACGCCTTCGCCCGCAACCTGGGCTACGTCGTTAAACCTCAGCTTGGATCTGAGGAATCCGGGAGCTTGTCTCGCCGTGGCGTCACCGTCAGATACGCTCTGGACCACGACATGACCGGGAACGGCAAAGAGCTCAAGACCATCAACATGGTCCAGTTCTTCGCCGACTACGCCCTCGGCCAGCGGCTCGACCGTTCCGGGTTCAAGCAGGGAGTGGAACGGGCGTTTTCCGGATTGCCGGTTCAGGCGGCCACAGACCTGGGTGGCCGCGTGCAGCTCCGGTTGGACGTACCGCTGTCCGGATTAACGTGGAAGGGTCTCGATTATCGAACACACGTGTTCATGACCGGATTGGGTGAGCTGCAGCGCGCTGTTTTCGTTCCCCACGGTTGGGTGGAAGGCGAGCCCTGGCCGTCACTTCCACTCCCGCCCCCAAGCACAAGCTTCGCCGAGTTGAATGAGGGCGACCTGGTGTATCTCACGCGCAGTTGGGGCTGGGAGTTCAAGGGGAGTTGGGGAGGCTCCGGCTCGAGTTGGTTTTTCCCAATCGTGATCCGTCATCACACGTATTGGCTCAAGGGCTTGTCAGGGAGGGACCAGATGAGTTCTGACGGAGAGTTCAGGATTTCCGCCCGGCTGCGACATCCGAACACATTCAAGCCGGACTTGGCTGCTTCGCCTGTCGACCTTGGTTGGACAGTGGCGTGGCAGAACTCCGGACTGGTCGATCTCATCCACTTAGTGAACCTTTCAGGTAAATCGCTTCGCGCGATCCGCGACGAACTGGTCGCTTTCGCCGGCCACTGCGAGCGGCTCGCGAAGGACGTTGAGGGAGAGCTGGACCCGGAGCCGAAGCAGCCCCGGCACTCTCGTTCCTAGACTCCTCGCGCTCGAGCCTCGTGTGGTAAATTATTCGTCCTGGATCGTTAGCTCAGTTGGTAGAGCAGCTGACTCTTAATCAGCGGGTCGTAGGTTCGAGCCCTACACGGTCCACCAAGAATTAGGTTCAAAACGGTTCCCAAAGGGAGCCGTTTTGTTCGTTTATGGCTTTTGGTGGGAACGTTTCTGGGAACGTTTGGTACGGATCGGGGCGGAATTCGAGGCTTCACTGATCGGCCGTGTCTGGTGGCTCGACCGGTACCGCCGGCGTTGGCTTCGAAGGCTTCGCGGCCTTAAGGTCTTCCGCAAGGTGTTTCACCTGCAAGTTGAACGGCAGCAGCCGGCGCATGTTTTCCGTGATTCGCGCTTGGAGTTCGACCTCCGGTAATCGCGGAGCTGTGCACCACGTCTTCAACGCCTTGACTGCTCTCGCGGCGTCCCGCCTCAGGTTGCTACGTTCTGACTGGGGGTTGGCGCCGGACCAGTCTTTGTGGCGCTTGGGTGGAGGGGCAGTCGATTCGAACTCCGAGAAGGGTAGATCGGATTCGGATAGTCTGCCGAGTGCGAGAGCTAGGGACCTGTATCCTTTCGGTGGGAGTGGGGGTTTCTTCGCGAGCCAGGTACGGCGCAAACCGCGGTAGAACCGATCGAGCTCACTTGGTGTGA
>DATGIR010000152.1:0-11681 GCA_035295605.1 Fimbriimonadaceae bacterium
CACTCCGTGCACGCTAACCCTGGCGCGGGTCGGCGTCCATAGATTCTAGTCGGTTCGAGGTTGGCGCCGCGTCCCGCGTGACAATCAAGGCCCGCGTCTCAGCCCGCCCGCCCCGTGAACACCGGGCCGGCCGGATCCACAAAGCGTCCCCGAAGCGTCGTGGTGACCTTCACATCGTCGCCGTCGAAATCGGCCGTAAACACCGTGCTTCCCGGCTCCTCCAAATACTGGAGGTGGATCGTGTACGTGGAGTCGGATGTCCAGGCACCCCACGCCGCGACCGGCTGATCCCGAACCAATCGGAACGTCGTGGCGCCCTCCCGCCATCCGCCCCGCCCCGCATCGACTCGATGGGGCGCGCCGTTCTCCGTGAAGGTGAGCGTGCAACCTTCGGGCGAGAACTCCCATCGCATGTCGCCTAGCTGCGAGCCCTCGCCTTTGAAGGTCCTGCCTGTAACCCTCGCCTCGAACGCACTTGCCGCGATTCCCTCTGGCCCGCGCACACCCAGCGCTGCCAACCTTGCCCTCAGCTCCGCCACCGCCGCCGGGTCCTCGGGCAGAGCCTCGCTCTCGGCAGCCGGGACGAGATGCTCCCAAATGAGATCCATCGTCATGTGGATGAACTCGACCCGGGCGGTGACGGCCACCACCATCTCATGTTCCGGGATCAAAACACATAGCTGCCCGAACGCGCCATCTGCCCGATAGCAGCCGGGTTGCTTGCACCGCCAAAACTGAAAGCCGTACCCGCTGCCCCAGTCGTCGTTCTCGTTCGGCCCGTTCTCGATATGCTTGCGGGTGGCTTCGGCGACCCAACCGTCGGGAAGCAGCCGCCGGCCCTCCCAAACGCCGTCCTGCAAGTAAAGCTGGCCAAACTTCGCGATCGACTCGGTGGCGATGCTCATCCCCCAGCCCCCGACCACGATTCCCTCCGCGTTCTTCTCCCAAGTCGCCTCTGTGATGCCGAGCGGCTCCAGGAGCCGAGGCTTCAAATAGTCTAGGGTGGTGACCCCCGTCAGCCGCTGGAGGATTGCGGAGAGCATGAACGTCGCGATCGAGTTGTAAAGGAACACGCTTCCCGGCTCGTTCTCGACGGGGTGGTTGAGGAAGCACGCGACCCAATCCGGATTGTTGCGCCCGTCCAGGTTGGGCCACGGCTCGGACGCCTGCCCGGCCGACATCGAGAGGAGATGGCGGACCTTCATCGCCGCCAAGTTCGCACTCGGCGCCACCGGCGATTTGTCCGGAAAGAACGATAGAACCGGGTCGTCCAGGCGAAGCAAGCCTTCTCCGATTGCGATTCCGACCGCCGAAGACGTGAAGCTCTTGCTCAGCGAGTAAAGCAAGTGCTTTCGACCTGCCTCGAAAGGGTGCCACCAGCCTTCGGCGATCACATTTCCGTGCCGAAGGACCATCAAGCTGTGAAGCTCTTGAGCGGGTCCCTGCTTGGCGGCGCCGTCGAGGAACGCTGCCAAAGCCTGGGAGGGAAAACCTTGAGACTCCGGAGTTGCTCGCGGCAGCGCACGGGCGCCGAGTTCGGCTTGCATTTGGCCGACCATACCTTCACCTCGAGTTTCCTCGGAGACTCGCGCACCGAACCGGCGTCGGCGACCTTCTATTCTTGTGGGTATGGCTGACGTTCAAGTGAGATTGGCGACGCCGCAGGACGCGGGAGTCTTGGCGCACTTCCGGAGCGCCATGTTCGAAGACATGGGTCTCCTGCAGGAGGGCGTGGCGGATAAGCTTCGGGACGCTTCGATCGGCTTCTTCCGGGCCGCCCTTGTGGGCGGGCGCTGGTTTGGCTGGATCGCCACTCTCGGGGAGGAGGTGGTCGGCGGAGCGATCCTTCACTTCGACACGATGCCTCCGCGAAATGGACCGGGCGGCACCTTCATCGACTCGAAGCCGCAGGCGCTGATTATGAACGTCTTCGTCGAGCCGACCCACCGTCGCGGCGGAATCGCCTCGATCCTCACGAACGCCGCGATCGAATTCGCTCGGGAGAAGGGCGCCGCAAGCGTCACCCTCCACGCCTCCCAAAAGGGACGCGCACTCTACGAGAAGCTGGGCTTCGCTCCAACCCACGAAATGCGCCTCTTTCTGTGAAATTCCTTGGGTGGGGCCGCCGAGTCGGAGCCCCACAGTGGGCGTGTTATTCTCTTCTTAACCTTCGGGAGCACGCTCAGTCATGTCTAATTCAATTCGCTCGACCACGCTCGTTCTCGCGCTAGCCGCCACCTGCGGCACGCTCGCCCAAACCCCTGACCCCGCGGTGATGGCTCGAATCCGCGACGAGGGCATGAACCACTCTCAGGTGATGAAGACCCTGAGCTATCTGTCCGACGTAATCGGACCACGACTCACGGGGTCTCCCAGCCTGAAGCGCGCCAACGAGTGGACGCGCGATACGCTTACTTCCTGGGGCCTAAAGAATGCCCGCCTCGAAGCATGGGGTCCGTTCGGCCGCGGCTGGCAGCTCGACCGCTTCTCCTGCCAGGTGAGCGCGCCGCAGGACATTCCGCTCATCGCCTATCCGAAGGCCTGGTCGCCGAGCCTTCGCGGCCCGGTGACCGCCGACGTCGTCCTGATCGACGTAAAGGATGCCGCCGAACTGCAGAAGTTCAAGGGGCAGCTTAAGGGGAAGATCGTCATGAGCGGCGGCGAACAGCCGCTTGCCGCCCATTTCACCCCCCAGGGCACGCGGTTTACCGATGAGCAGCTTTTGGCGATGGCGGAGGCTCAGGCACAAGCGCCGGGCCGGGGCGGCGGAGGCGGAGGAGCCGGCGGCGGTCAGGGCCGCCGGGCCGGCGCCGGTGGCCAGGGTGGTCAAGGCGCCCAGGGTCAGCGAGGCGGCGCGGGAGGGCAAGGGCAACGTCCGGGCCAATTCCGCGGCCCCAATCTTTCCGGCGCCATCCTGCGGCTGGCCATGGACGAGGGCGCCATCGCCGTGATCGATGGCTCGCGAGGCGACGACGGCACCATCTTCGTTCAGTCCGCGGCCGTCCCTCCGCCGGCTGTGAACCCTTCGATGGCGGCGCCTGCGCGCGAGGCCGGTGCGGCTTCGGGCACCGCGCCGGCCTCCGGGGCTCAACCGCCTCGACGCGGCCCGTCGGTGTGGGACAAGAGCGCGCCGAAGACGCTCCCGCAGGTCACCGTTTCTTCCGAGCAGTACAACCGAATGGCCCGCATGATCGGCTTCGGCGAAAAACTGAAGATCAGCCTCGACCTGAAGACCGAGTTCTTCGATCGAGACCCGATGGCCTACAACACGGTGGCCGAGATCCCCGGCACCGACCTGCACGACCAGATCGTCATGGTCGGCGGCCACATGGACTCCTGGCACTCCGGCACGGGCGCAACCGATAACGGCGCGGGCGTCGCGGTTGCGATGGAGGCGGTCCGAATTCTCCAAGCGTTGAACCTGCAGCCGCGCCGAACAATCCGGGTGGCGCTGTGGAGCGGCGAGGAGGAGGGCCTGTTCGGCTCGCGAAACTACGTGGCGCAGCACTTCGGGAGCTACGCGAGCAATCCGCCGAGCGCCGCCTTCGGCGGTGGTGGCGGAGCCGCTACCCGCGGACCGCTGACCAAGGGCGCCGATTACGACAAGATCAGCGCGTACTTCAACCTGGATAACGGAACCGGCAAGATCCGCGGCATCTACTGTCAAGGAAACACCGCGGTCGAGTCGATTTTCGCCGACTGGCTCAAGCCGTTCGCCGATCTTGGGGCGGGCACGATCACGATCCGAAACACCGGAAGCACCGATCATGTGTCGTTCGACGCGATTGGAATTCCCGGATTCCAGTTCATCCAGGACGTGATCGAATACAACACCAGGACTCACCACTCGAACCAGGACGTGTTCGACCGGGTCCAGGGCGACGACCTGAAGCAGGCGGCGGTCATCGAGGCCGCCTTCCTCTACAACACGGCGATGCGGGATGAAATGCTCCCGCGCAAGCCCGCACAGGGCGACTAGCCACGACGTGATTGGTGCCCGGGCTTTCAGCCCGGGCACCAATCGCCAATTCGGGGCCAGCCGATCAGCGAACGCAGAGACCGTCGAATCGAGGAAGCCCGGTAAGCGATTCCGGCGTAATACTGAATCAATCCTTGCTCTGGCTACTTCCTTACATCTGGATCGCGTCGGTTGAACTTGACCGAGGCTACGACCGGGCCGCGTTGCTGGCGTACGCCCGTTCGGCGATCACCGCCGAAATTCGGCACCTCCGGCCCCCCGTCGCAACTACCCGGCACTCCGTGAAGCCGGTATTTGTTACGATTGAGGTGAGTGGAAACGTACACGGATGTAGAGGCTCGCTCGACACGCGAACCGACTCGCTGGAAAACGAGATCATTTTAAGCGCACGGAATGCCGCTGCCCACGACCCGAAACACGCCCCGATAACCGCGAAGCAACTCGAATCTATGCGAGTGACGGTCACGGTGATCGAATCCAAGCGTCCCATCGAAACTGTCTCCGGCTTGGCCCCCGCGGATGGGCTCGCCGTGCAGAGTGGGACGACCTGGGGAGTTGTACTCCCCTTTGAAGGCAAGGAGCCCGGCGTTCGATTGCGCTGGGCGTACGCCAAAGCGGGTCTGCCCGAGGGTACGCCGGTGAACATGTACCGGCTCGTGGCGGACCGCTTCTGATGCGCCCCCTGACCGTGGCCGTTCAGCTCGGCTCGCTGCTGCTTGCGGCTTCCGGTGCAGCCCAAGTTCGTGGAACCCGGCCCGACATCAACGTCTGGATCAACCAGAACGTCGCGCCGAGTACGCGGATCGACTTCACGATCAACACCCGCAATGTCCCGGCGGTAAAGATTGCGGCGTACCCGGTCGATGCCGAAGCTTGGCTGAGCGGTATGACCGCCTACCAGCGGCCGTTGCCCCCAACCACCGGAAAGCCCAGAACCACCTGGACCTCGAAGCTGGAGTCGGCGAACGGGGCCAAGCCCGTCCCCGGGCGCGACACCTATTACAGTCGGACCGTTCGTCTGCCGAAGCTGGGCCCGGGCGTCTACAAGCTCCTCGTGTCGAACTCGGACCGGCGCGCCAAGACCGCGTCTGCCGCCGCGATGGTCAACGTGACCAACCTCTCCGTCATCGTGAAGCAGGCGCCAGGCGGCGCCCTGGCCTGGGTTACCGACGTGGCCGGTCGCATCGTGGCCGGCGCGCGCGTGAACGCATACCGTGGGGCCGGCAACCTGCGCGGCAGCGGATCGACCGCACGTGACGGAACCGCTTGCTTGGCGCTCGCCCCCGGCCTGTACAGCTTCGTCGTCACACGGGGAAGCGACCACGCCGGGATCGTTTCCAAC
This sequence comes from Fimbriimonadaceae bacterium, assembly GCA_035295605.1. Taxonomy (GTDB): domain Bacteria; phylum Armatimonadota; class Fimbriimonadia; order Fimbriimonadales; family Fimbriimonadaceae; genus DAIDHV01. Next base: position 5,322 of record DATGIR010000152.1, read on the forward strand.
GGACCCGACCCGGATGGGCAGCTACGAGCCCACTTTCAAACAGACCGGCCGATCTACCGGCCAGGTCAGACCGTGTACTTCAAATCGATTCTCCGGACGACCCTCAAGGAGCGATACGCGGTGCCCGCCGATCTGCCGTGCCGGGTGGATCTCGTCGATCCGAAGAGCAACACCGTCGACTCCCTCAATCTCTCATCGAATTCGATGGGTTCCGTGGCCGGACAGTTCGTGCTTCCCTCGGAAGGGATGCTAGGCGCTTACTCGATCATCGTCCACACAAATGGAGGCGAGGCGTACCACACGCTCACAGTCGCCGAGTACCGGAAACCCCAGTTCAAGGTCGACGTGATCCCAACCCAGCGCCGCTTCATCGGCGGCGAGGAGGGCGCGTTCCGGGTGAACGCCGCCTACTACTTCGGCGCCCCCGTGCAGCGTGCGCAGGTGCACTACACGATTCGGTCTTCGCAGATGCCGTTCTACGGCTACGCGCGAAGCGAGTGGCTGTCGAACGGGAACGGCAATCTCTATCCTCGGGATACCTACGCGTTCGGCGCTTACGTCGCGGATAGCAACGTGCTCACCGACGATCACGGCCAAGTCACCATCCCCTTCCCGACCCAGGGCGGCTTCGACTCGGTGTACTCGATCGAGCTGACGCTCAGCGACCAGACCCGGCAGCAAGTGAACGGGTCGGCTTCGGTGCCCGTGTTCGCGGCAGAGCTTCGCCTTGGGCTCCGCAGCGACGTCGGATACACGTTGCTTGGGCAGGACATTCCCGTAACGGTCGAGGCTCGGGATTTGGACGGCAAGCCCGTGTCGGCGCGGGTTCAACTCGAACTCAGCCGGATGGTCTACGACGAGGAAACCCGAAAGAACGTCCAGGAGAGCCTGAGCAAGCGAACGGTGGAGGTGCCGGCGGGCGGCCGTTCGGACGTAAAGGTCCGCGCGGTGGTGGAGGGCTACCTCACCCTAACCGCCTCCGCCCAGGACGCGAAGCGCCACCCGACGCACGCCGTGATTCAGGTCTACGTGGCGAGCCCTTACGCCGCGCCGTACCGCGCTGAGACCGGCCCGCAGATCATGGTCCGAACGGTGCGTCCCTCGTACGCACCGGGAGAAACGGTGAAGGCGTTTATCACCACCAACCGCCCGGGCGTGCCGATGCTGGTCAGCGTGGAGGGCGGCGAGATATGGGAGCACCGGATGATCGCCTCGCCGAAGAACGGACAGCCGTTCGAGTTTCGTGCTACCGCTCGCATGACGCCCAATGTGTACATCGTCGCCTCGCAGTGGGTGAAGCATCAGTACATCACGGGTGAATCCGGCGTCGCGTTGCCGGATCCCGCAAATCGTCTCAAGGTGGAGATCAAGCCGGATAGGGACGACTATCGCCCGGGGGACAAAGCCTCCTTCTCCGTGCATACGACCGACGGCAACGGCTCGCCGGTGCCGGCAGAGGTGGCGCTCTCCGTGGTCGACGAAGCTATCTTTGCCCTCAGCCCGGACACGACGACTGACCTGTACAGCTTCTACTGGGGAATGCGGGGCAACTTCGTACATACGACCATCTCCACTCCCCTCGAGCTCGAAGGCGGCGCCTACCAGCGGGTGGACACGGTTGCACCGCTCAGGCAACGCTTCGAGGACACCGCCTTTTGGGACGCCTTGTTGGCAACCGACGCGAGCGGCAACGGCGCCGCGACTTTCGAGATGCCGGGGAACCTCACGACTTGGCGCGCCACCGGGCGCGGGATCACGTCGACGACCGGCGTGGGCGGGGGTACCGCTTCGGTCAAGGCCAACCGCCCCACCATGATGCGGCTGGCCGCGCCGCGACAGATGGTCCAAGGCGACCGGCTCAAGTTGATCGGAACCATCGACAATCGAAGCACGATTGATCGAACCTATGACGTCTCGCTACGCGGGGCCGGAGTCGAGGTGCGCGGCCTCGCCTCCACCCAGATCAAAGTCGGCGCGGGAGCTCAAGCCACCGTCACCTGGGAGATCGTCGCCACTGCGATGCCTGACGGCGGCGTCTGCGAGCTCACCGGCCAAGCCGTGGCCTCCGACGTGCCGGATGCCGACAAGGCCGATCTTTCGGATGCCGTCCAAGCCAAGATTCCGGTCGCACCCAGGGCTCAGACCGAGCGAATCCTTGCCGGCGGCGCGTTCGACGGTGCGGGAACCGCTCAGCTCGAACTCCCCAACGACCGGCTTCCCGGGCTCGGCAGCACCAAGATTCGGGTGTGGCGCGGGCTCCGCGCCGCCACGGAGGAGTCGGCGCGGCAAGTCTTCGCCTCCGGACGCTGGGGACCCAACGGCGCCGCGAACCAGCTTCTCGCCGCTTCGGTGACCGGTCTTTCGCCGCGCGACGAACAGGTGCGGGAGCCGCTAGCCCTCATCTCTCGAACCCAAAATCCCCAAGGTTGGGGTTGGTGGGACGAGGCGCCGCCGCAGCCGACCATAACCGCCCACGTCTTGGAAGCGCTCACAGCGGCCCACGCCGCGCACCTCGATACCTACACGAACTTGATTCGGATGGCTCAGGTTGCGGCCGAACAGCGCTACAACCAGACCGGGTTGTGGGAAGACCGAGCGCGCCTGGCGGCCGCCCTGACCGATAGCGGCGCCGACAAGGCGAAGGATCGGGTCGACGAGGTGGTGCGGCGGGGAGAGAATCTTTCGCCCTTCGCACGGCTGCGCCTGGCCGAAGTGCTCTCCAAGTGGGATAGAGGCGCGGCGAAGGCGAGGGCGGAGGCGGTGATCCCGCTGATCTCGGACGGACCCGATAGCGCTTTCCTCCCGACCGGCCCGGGCGTGGGTTGGACGGCGACCGATGTGCAAACGACCGCGCAGGCTCTGGTCACGCTCCTCCGCCTCGACGTCCACCCCGAGCTCCAGACCAAGCTTGTGCGCTGGCTCGTCGCGCCGCCCGCCACCGAGTGGCTCTCCGGCGAGGATCACGCTGCCGTCCTCGCGGCCCTGTCGCTTTACGCCGGCAGGCATCCGGAATCGCCGAGTCTCGGCGAGGTGGCGATCACCGTCAACGGGACGCCGGTTGCCGCAACTCGGGACAAGCTGGGCGATTCGATGTCCGCCTCCGTCCCACCATCGGCGCTCAAGCCGGGCTCGAACCGGATCGAACTTCATAACACGGGGAACGGGCTGACGTTCTTTGGCATCGAGGCCTCTTTCTTCCGGCCGCTAGCCGGCGAAACCGTGGCTGCGGTTCGCGTGCTCCGGCGCTTCGAGGTACGCAATGAGGCGGGCATTTGGGAGGAACTCCACCGCGCCGTGCATCCGGGTGAACCGGTGCGCTGCACGGTCGTAACCTGGGGCGACGACGTGCCGGACGCGGTGCGGATCGTCGAGCCGCTGCCGGCAGGCTTCGAGCTCGTCGAGGAGGAGCGCGAGGGATTCGGCCGATCCGAAGTCCGCGACGCCGCCATCATCCACTACCTGGTTAACGGCGGCGCCCCGGAGACGTTCCGGTATTACATTCGAGCTGAGGCGGACGGCCAACTTCTGGCGCTGCCCGCCTCTGCGGAATACATTCGTCGGCCCGCGACCCATGGTCAGTCGGAACCGGTGGTGATCGAGGTCAAGGCCCCTTGAACGTGATCGCCCTGGCGCTTGCCCTCCAGGTTCACGCCGCCCCGACGATCGGCGACCGCTTCGAACCGTTCTCGCTACCAACCCTGGAGGATTCGGTGTACTCATGGACGCCGGGGAGAGTGACGATCTTGACCTTTTGCGCCTTCTGGTGCGATACCTGGAAGGAGCAACTTCCCGAAGTTGCCCGCGCCGAGCAGGCGCTCGGCGCCCTACCGATCGATTCCGCGACGATCTCCGTCGACGGAAGGTGGTCCGATCAGGGCCGAAAAGCCGCCGTCGGCCGAATGCTTTGTGACAACGGGATGGCGTGGACCCGGAAACTGGGAATCGACCGGGTGCCGTACACGCTGGTGTTGGACTCGAGCGGCACGGTCCGCTGGGCCGTTTCGGGTGAGATTTCTGCCAACGCCATCGTCAATCAAGTTCGCCGGGCGCTGAAGCCGGCGGCCGATGGCGGCACGGTCTATCTCACCTTCGACGACTTTCCTGCCGCTTCCGGAAACGATGAACTGCTCGACGTTTTGAGACGATTGGATATCAAAGCGACGATTTTTTGTATCTGTTCAAAAGCGAGCCGCTTCGATGCAGTGATGAAACGAGCCGCCTCCGAGGGCAACGAGTTGGAGGTCCATGCGTGGATCCATGGCGAGCCCAAGACCGACCTGGCCCGGTGCGACGCGACGTTGGAGCAGTTGGGCGCCCATCCAAGCCTGTTTCGGCCGTCCGGCAAGGAAACGATCCTGACCCGGACCGGCGACGCGCTTCCGTTGAAGGTCGTGAACCCGTACGATTACGCCCGCCCGAGCCCGGCGGAGCTGATAAGGCGGGTTACCCACCAGGTTGCACCTGGGACGGTCATCCAGCTCCACGCCGGAGTGACAAGCACCTTGGAAGCGCTTCCCGGGCTTATCGAGAACCTCCGGGCGCGCGGATTCAAGTTCGATTTGATGGCGAACTCACCTCTACCTCCCGGAGAGCTCGGTGAGCGAAAGCAAACCGGGTGAGGGGCCTCACGCAGCGCGGGCGAGCGGCGCCGGGCCAGTGGAGCCGCGGACGTCGAAGCCGCACGGCAGGATTGTCTCGAGCGTGTCGGGCTGCTTACCGTCGATGAGGTCGACGAGGACGTCCACCGCGCGCATTCCCATCTCCAGCAAGGGCTGCCGAATCGAGGTGAGCGGGGGCGACTGATAATCGCAAAACGACGTGGAGTCGAACCCGATGAACGACATGTCCTCGGGAATCTTGATTCCGTGTCGGCGCGCGCAGTTCATCGCATCCGCGGCCCAAGCCTCGCTGTGAGCGACGATCGCCGTTTCCTTCGGGTGCGAGTCGAAGTACTTCTCGAGGGCGGTATCGCCGGGCGCGTAATCCAAGAACGATACATCGAGGCCGTGATCCTGTCCGAACTGGAAGAGATACTCTCCGCGCTCGGCTGATTCGCTATTGCGCAGACGTCCGTCGAACAAGAAGCCGACGCGTTGATGGCCGAGTTCGGCGAGGTGCTCGACCGCCAGCCGGATGCCGGTCTCGTTGTCGCAGATAACGGTCGGAAACCGGTTGCCGAGCGATTGTGCGCCCGCGTGGAGCACGACGATCGGCGCCTCCGAGCGCTTGATGTACTCCTCGGCGGCTTGCGACGCGAACGTGCTGTACCAGATGAAGCCGTCGAAGCGGCCGTCGGCCATCGCGCCTTCGGGGTTGATGCCGAGCAGCTCCGGACAGACTCCAACCGTGTAGCCGTGAACGAATGCGCCGTCCACGATCCCGTCCATCAGGGTCGCGTAGTAGGGGTTCGAGGCGAACCGCAGCCGGGCGAGCCCGTCCCCTTGGAGAATGCCGATGATGCTCGTGCGCCGGTCGCGAGACATTCGGGCCGGAGCGTCGGTTAGATAGCCCATCTCGGCGGCCACGCGACGAACGCGCTCCGCGGTCTCGGGGCTGACCCGAATCGAATCCGCGCCGCCGTGGAGAACGCGCGATACCACTGCGCGCGTAACCCCCGCCATCTGTGCCACTTGTTCCTGCGTAACCGCCATTGGTTCCTCACCCCCGTGATGCCACCCTCTGCCATGGATGACCCCGGTGATAACACAGTTATCATTCGGCGGCACGTTAAGGATTCTTTAGGAATTTGTCCTCGCACGGCTACCAGGTTGTGTTTCCGGGTTCGAGATATGTCGATCTATGCCCCTAGCGGTATTCGTAGGCGGTGTAGCCGTAGTCCTCCCAACGTCCGGTCTTGGAGGATTCCAGCTCAACTCGCACCTGGATCGTTCGCTTGCCGCGCGTGTAATTGGCGGGGATCTCGAAGCTCGAGTCGAACCACCGGATTCCGCGGAACGTGCGGTCAAAGTCGACCGCAAACCACTTGCGCTCTTTGACCCGCACCCCGTCTACGAAAACGCTCGCGAGCTGGCGGTTGTCTTCTTTGTCGGTCGTACGGACAAGCCGTATCCCGTGGTTGTTCGAGTCGATCCGCAGGCGAAACTCGCAGCCGAGCGTCGTGGAGGCGCCCGTTCGTGTGATTGCCGGGGTGGGAAACAAGACGTTGTTGTATTCGCCGTCGTACCACCAACTTCCCTTGACCTCTTTGCGCTCCCCAAGCGCGCGGTAGCGGTGGATCCACTCCGACCGTGCGTCGCCGATCCGGATCTCGTCGACGGGCGCCAGGCCGACGCGGTCCTTGGCATATAGGAAGGCGACGCTCTCCTCGTCTCCGACCTTGTACATCCCCTCATGCCCTCG
>DATGIR010000153.1:0-2006 GCA_035295605.1 Fimbriimonadaceae bacterium
GCGACCATGCGAGACCGCCGAGGCGGACATTCCGGAGGGAGGCGTCCTCGGGCTCTACACCGATGGCCTGGTAGAGCGGCGCGGCCAGGACATCGATGTCGGGTTGGCTGTGCTGAGTCGGGCCGTAGGAGTGCCGGCGGCGTCCTTGGACGCCGCGTGCTCAGCAGTTCTCGATGCTCTCGACGTCGATCAGCGCCGCGACGACGCCACCTTGGTGCTCGCTCGGTTGAGCTGACGACGCACCGTGCGCGGGTGTACGTCGCCGACGTCCGCGAGGGTGCGGCGGCCCCTCGCGATCGAGAACGAGGGGTCCTACTGCAAGCCGCGCTGTTTGGATACTCTGTATCTGCGCTCAGCGCGGCAGCGAGTACGTACGAGTAGCGTCTAGCGCAATTCGCGTGCGCGGTCTATCGCCAGCGGCCTAATCCAGACACCTGGGGCTTGATATGTGCGCTAGGACATGGTGGTTGCACCCTACGCGTGTCGGCAGGCTCCAGGCGCGGAACGCGGCGTTGCGACAAGCGTTGGCGGAAGCCGAGACCCGCCGACGGGTATGGCAGATGTCCGCGGAACGCAACCGCGGGAACCAACCGCCCGAGGACAAGTAGCGCTGGTTTCTGCGGGCGCGTCCGACGAGCGCTACGGGTCTGACGGATGCGATTCGCACAGCGCCTCCGTAGTCGGCTCGGCTGCTTCGCCTTGCGGCGGCGGTCGCGCCGACGTTCGTGAAGCGCACGTCCACACAATCGGTCAATTGTGCTTCGTGGCCGACGAGCACCCGCCCGGCGGACGCTCAAAAGTCAGCGCGATCTACGCGCATCACCGAGTTCCATCAGCGACCCGGTCCGCCGCACGTCCGCGATGGGTCCTCTCCGCCCCACGGCACGCATGCCAAGGAGCTTCAGCGGTCGCCTGCGGAGAAAGATGAACTCGCCCGACATCTCATCGAGACCAGGGTGCTGCGCGTGTGGCGGATGCCAGCGCGCATACGACAGCGCAACGCGCGAAGCCCCGACGAGTATTGCGGTGAAGCTTGCCGCCTGCCGAGCCGGTTCGGACCGTACGCCGTCCAATACCAGGCTGGACTCGCCGCTGTTTTCGACCGAGACTCAAAAAACCTTTGGGCCAGTTTCCTGATTCCGGCGCGCGCCTTGGCGTGTGAAAGTGAGGCGTGTTTCGCACTTCAACCTCAGTGCGCGGGGCGCACGCGGCGTACGCCCCTTTGACGCGTGATACCGAGCGCTTCTTCCGCTGTCGGCGCCGACTGCCTAGTTTCAGTGCTGGTGATCCGGTCTGCCGCTCATCTGAATTGTTCTCCACTTTCGCATCCGGAGGTTAGTGCGTGTGCCCGAAACGAATCAGGCGTTGCTGACCGGCGGGCCGCTCGGGTCGCCGCGGATATGACTGGTAGCCGCCGATGAATAGCGCGTGAAGATTCCCAACGGTGCGGGCCACGACCATTTTGACGCTCCCACAGCTTTCGCGCTTCGCCATGGCCTGGGCAGCGGGGGCTCCCGTCGGTTCCACCGTGTCGGCGGTCGGCCCGGGCGATCGGGTTTCGCGCGTCCGATCTCAAAGGAGTCAGAAGTGATGCATACGGCTGCGATGCCGAGGTGTTCATCGTGTCGGCTGTGAACCATGCGCACAGAGGCGCACGTGCGCGAGACGCCGTGGTGACCGGCATGGGTTTTTGCCTCCCTGGAGACTGCTCACCCGTTTTCACCCCCGCGCAACTGTGGAGCGTCGCCTCGCGGGGCCAGTCCTGCTTGCGGCGCGACGACGTCTACTACGGTTCGGTCGGCCTGTCGCGTGACGAATTCGACGACCGGGTTCCGGACGTGGCGGGGCGCTTCTCCAGGCATTTCACGGATGCGCATCGCTTCGGGCTGCTGTCGATGACCCTGGCGTGCGAAGACGCGGGACTGGATTTTCGCGCCGGCGATCTGGGGGAAGCCGCGGTCCTTGTCGGGCGTGGCGGTGTGGACGCCAACGTGCACAACTATTTG
>DATGIR010000154.1:0-2742 GCA_035295605.1 Fimbriimonadaceae bacterium
GTCGAGGTCCTTTCCGTGGTAGAAGTAGGGGCGGAGGTGCGAGTTCTGGACGAACCATCGGTCAATTTCGATCCAGGTGTCCCAATACCCCTGGACGGTATTGCTGCGCGTCTGACGTTGAAGGCCCTTTAGCTGATAGAAGAGAAAGAGGAAACTGAGGACGAAAGCCGCTGTATAGATGCAGACTGAAATGGCTTCTACCCGCTGCCACTCGTCGGCCACGACTAAAGGAACCATATGGACCGCAATGCCTCAGTAGGATTATACGTCCGATTAGTCGAACCCGCTCCCTCCTGCCGTGGTCACTCCGATCGACCTCGAGGGAGCGCCCGTCGTTAGCCTGAGCCGGGCAGCTTGCCCCGGTTAGCGACCCCGGTGGCCCTGCGCCTACCGCTTCCAAACGACGGCATCTGAGTTCAGCACCTCTTGGGCGACCACGGTCATCGAAGCCAGCTCGACCGGACCGAGGGATGCCGGCGCCTTGGATTGGCCCACCGAGATGAGCTTTTTGGCACTCGCGGGGTCCTTCTTGAACTCGGCGCGCTGCTCCCTAAGCGTGCGCAACAGGATCGCTTGCTCCCTCGCGTCGGGCGCCCGCCCGGCGAGCCGAACAAAAACCCGGCGAGCGCGGGTCGCATCGTCGCCGGGCCCGGACAGCACGACTTGAGCCAAGGCTCGGGCCGCCTCAACGAACTGCACGTCGTTGAGCAGCACGAGCGCCTGCAGCGGCGTGTTGGTCGCCGGCCGGCGGGTCGAGCACGCCTCCCGCGAGGTCGCGTCGAACATCAGCATGCTCGGCACCGGCGTGGTCCGCTTCCAAGTCGAGTAGAGGCTCCGCCGGTAGAGGTCGGCGCCCTTGCTTTGCACGAACTGCGGGCTCATGCCGTTGAATTCGGTCCAGATCCCCGCCGGCTGGTACGGGTTGACGGGCGGCCCTCCCAACTTATCGTTCAGAAGACCGGACGCGGCGAGTGCGGTGTCCCGAATCATCTCGGCCGACATGCGGCCGCTCGGTCCGCGCGCATAGAGATGATTGAACGGGTCGACTTCCCTTAGCTCCGGGGATTGAGCCGAGTCCTGCCGGTAGGTGGCGGAAAGCACGAGCATGCGGACCATCGCCTTGACATCCCATCCGGAATCCACGAACCGGCGCGCCAGATAGTCCAGCAACTCCGGGTGGGTCGGCGGCGTGCCCTGCACCCCGAAGTTCTCGCTCGTTTCCACCAGTCCGGTTCCGAACACCATCTGCCAAAGGCGGTTCACCGCAACCCGGGCGGTGAGCGGATTGTCGGGCCGAGTCGCCCACTTGGCCAAGGTCAGCCGGTCGTTGCGACCCTGGCTCAGCAGCGGAGGCAGCGCTTTCGGCACGTCCCGCGAAACCCGGTTGGCCTCGCTTTTCGGGGCGTCGTACCGGCCCCGGGCCAGCAGGTACGCGGGAACGGGCTTTGGCGTCTCCTCCATGACCTCGACCTCGTAAACACCCTCCTCGTAGTTCGCGAGGGCGGTTTGGGCGGCCTTGAGCGTTGCCCGCGCCGCGCCCGCTTCGGGATCGAACGCCGCGACGTAGTACTCGCGGATCGCGTCGGCGTGCTGCTCGGGCGCAGCCAAGGCCGCCGGCAGCGATGCGCCGTCGTAGAGCTGGGCGACCTCGAGCGGGCTGAGGGCCCGGTCGGCAAAGGCGATCTCGTCCAGCTTGCCGCCCTTGAACCCGGCGTCGCGGAAACGCTCGGCGAAGCCCCAATCGCCGCGGCTGTCACCCAGGTCGCCGTAGGCGTTGATCTTCTTCCAGAGCTTGTCGTTGAGGACGGTCGTCTCGGCCGGCTTGCCGTCGATGTAGAGCCTAAGCCCGGCCGCGCGGGAGGAGCCGTCGTAAGACCAGCCGATGTGCGCCCATTGGTCCTTCGGCACTTGCGTCTTGGTTCGCACCGCGACGGCGTTGCCGGGCCATGCCCGCATGACCCTGGCGGTCAGATATCCCCTATCAAGGAGCAGGTCGAAGCCGCAGAAGCCGACGTCGGTACCTCCCGTCCGGTGCAACAGCACGACCGGGCCCGAATCCGGGCGCGGGTCTTGAATCCAGAACGACCAGGTGAAGGAATCCCAGCGCTCGCGCCCGGGCAAGCCCTTGACGGCGAGCCCGTTGTCGCCGTTGAACCGAAGGGCGCTTCCTGACCGCCCGGGCACCGCGTCGACCCTTCCCAGCTTCACCGCCTCGATCTTCCCTCCGAGCTCGTTTGCAAACTTGCCGTCAGTTTCCTTGTCGAGCGAGAAGCGGGCCAGGAGGTTAGGGATCTCCGGCGCGGGCCGGGCCGCGAGCCAGGGTTGGAACATTCGGCCGGCTCCGCTCTCGGCCGCCGCCACCTTGTCGCTCGCCACATCACAGGCTGCGCGTAGCTCACCCAGCTTCGACGCCTGCTCTGGCGTGGGCAGGAGAAGGGAGGGCGTCGGAACGATCTCCGTACTCAGGAGCAGCCCGAACTCGTTGATCGAGTTGAAGTAGGCGTAGAGTTGATAGAACTCCTTCTGGGTAATCGGGTCGAACTTGTGGTCATGGCACCGCGCACACCCGAAGGTCAGACCAAGCACCGCGGTTCCGAAAGTCGAGACGCGGTCAACCGCGTACTCGCACAGGTATTCGGCGGGGATCGAGCCGCCCTCGTTCGACTGCCGGTGAAGCCGGTTGAAATCGGTCGCCAAGCGCTCGTCGCGGGTGGGGTTCTGGAGTAGGTCTCCCGCCAAGTT
>DATGIR010000155.1:0-4242 GCA_035295605.1 Fimbriimonadaceae bacterium
GAGCCGCCGCCCGCCGTCCACCATATTCGCGGTGAGCTCAAGTGAGCGCCGCGTGGAAGCGTCCAGCCGCATAAAGCCGTCGACCTCGTAGGTCGTCACGCTCGCAACATGGCCGAGGGGCAGATGAACGCTTTCTGCGTAAGCCAGGATCATGCCCGCGGCAACGATCGCGCTCGGCTTGTCTTCGCAGCCGAAGCCCTGCAGGTTGGTCACCCGAAGCTGAGTCTTGAGCTTCTCCGTCGCCCGCTCGGCCCGGAGGCTCGGCCGCTCGGTGACGCTGATCTCCAGCCCCTGGCTGGCGATCTGCGAGAGTTCGCCGTCCTGCGGCGGCGCCAGCAGCTCGCTCGGGTGGATGCGGACAAGCTCCTGGACGAGCCGATCCGTGGCCTCCGGGCCCGAAAGTTCGGTCACCGCAAACTCGCCCGTGCTCGGATCGAGAGTGGCGAGCCCGATCTTATCGTCGATCCGGCAAAGCGCCGCCAAGAAGTTCGCCCCGCCGGGTGACAGCATCGAGTCCTCCAGCACGGTGCCGGGTGTGAGCACGCGCGTCACCCCGCGCTTGACGAGGCCCTTGGCCGTCTTCGGGTCCTCGAGCTGATCGCAAATCGCCACCTTCAGGCCCTGCTTTATCAGTCGGGAGACGTACTTCTCGACACTGTGGAACGGCACCCCGGCCATCGGTATTCGACCGTTGGCGGCGTCTTCACGCCCCGTTAACGTGATCTCGAGAGCGGCTGCCGCTTTCTCGGCATCTTCGCCATAAAACTCGTAGAAATCGCCCACTCGCATCGCCAGGAGCACGTCCGGGTGCTCGGCCTTCGCAGCGAAATACTGCTGAAGCATCGGCGTGCGGGGAGCAGTCATCAGACGCTTCAGTATTCCCGCTCATGCGCGAGAACCGACGCCTTACCCTCGGACTCAATGACTGTCTACAAGTTTTAGGACAGCAAATTTGAGTCGGCCGAGCAGTGGACACACGCTCGCAGACGCAGATCATGGGACATCAAAAAGCAGACTTGTCTGCTTTCGGGAGCAGCGGCTAGCCTGGCTACGGAGAGGGCTCGTCAGCCCGATCGGTCTTGGGATCACTGGATTCCAGCGAGGGAGAATATTATGCACAAAGGACATGTAAGTATTGCGCTGCTCATAGCGGGTTCAGTCGGGTTAACGACGCTTGCCAGAGCCGATGCAGCGTTCGATAACTTTACGGGCAACGGCTTTAGCTACGATCTTTCGGATGGATGGGTCGTGGCGGGAATGGAAAGCAACCTCGCCGACGGAACCGCGGGCCAGTTCGCCTCCGAGCAAGTTGCCGACCAATTCACTGCCGGGCTCGGTGGCACCCTGAGCGAGATAGATCTTGCCGTCGACTTTAGCACGACCGATCCTTCCCAGGGTGTGGTCGCGACGCTGTACTCGGACTCGGGGTCTAACACCCTGGGAACGGCACTGGGGTCATGGGATGTGAGTAGCCAGCTGCTCGCAGCCGGCACGCCGGGCTCGATCTTGGCGTTCCAGGCGACGGGACCACAGATTGAACTCGCCAAGGGCTCTCGGTATTGGGTGATGCTCTCCGGAGCCAATGCGAGCACCGTCGGATCGTGGCGACTTGCGGATTCAGGGGACTCCCAGCGAATTCGAATGATCCAAAGTGGAATGCTTGATCATTACAGCCAGGGGGACGGGTTCGCTTTTAAAGTGAATGTCCAGGGGCCGGCTCCGACGCCGGAGCCGATCACGACCGGCCTCGCTGCCGCTGGGCTTGGATTGGCCCTGCTTCGGATGCGACGCCGCGTATAATCCGCAATTCGGTTCACATTTCCCAGGTGTCGGTGAACGCACCCGGATAGTGGATGATGCCATTCGCGTTCACCGCAACCAGGTCCAGCCGGTAGGAACGCTCCGGCTGGTCCATCTTCTCGAGGTACTCGCGGGCGGACTCATGCAGGAGCGCTTGCTTTCGTTTGGTGACCGCCTCCTCGGCGCCTCCCGGAACTCGCCGAAGTTTGACCTCGACGAAGGCGAGGGTGTCGCCATCGAGGATCACGAGATCGAGCTCGCCCCTCCTGCACTTGAAGCGGCGCGTGACGATGGTGCACCCCTTAGCCATGAGGAATTCTGCTGCGCGATCCTCCGCCTCCCGCCCTTCGGCCCGGCGATCAGGCTTCATTCGGCTCGAACAGGTTCAGCTGACTTGATGACACGGGCGCGAACGACCGTCGATGGATCGGGCATGGGCCGTGCGCCTGCAGGGCCGCCAAGTGCTCGGGCGTTCCGTAGCCGAAGTGGCGATCAAAGCCGTACTCTGGATACTCGGCCGCGAGGCGCCGCATGTGCTCATCCCTGGCCGTCTTGGCGAGGATCGAAGCGGCAGCGATACAGGCGTATTTCCCATCCCCGCCAACAACCGAGAGAGCCCGACCGGTCAGGCTCCGAGGCACCCGGTCGCCGTCCACGAAGACTTCTGCCGGCGCCTCGCCGAGCGACTGCAGCGCCTGCTCCATCGCCAACATCGCCGCCCATAGAATGTTAATCCGGTCGATCGTCTCGACCTCGACCCACGCCACCGCCCACTTCGTTTCGGCTCTAATCCGATCGGCGAGTTCTTCACGCTGGGCCGGGGAAAGCTTCTTGGAGTCGTCGATTCCGGCGAGGTCGAATCTCTCGGGCAGAACCACCGCCGCGGCGGCTACCGGTCCCGCGAGCGGCCCACGCCCCGCCTCATCCAACCCGGCGGCCCCGGAAACGTGGATAAGCGGTTCGCGGAGCAGTGCAGAGTTAGCCATGGAGCTCAATGTCAAAGACGGACGCGAAGCTCCTTAGGACCGCCGGCTCGGCTTCGACAATGGTCACCTGCCGGTCGAGCTCCTTCGATAGCGACGTCACCCCATAGCCCTGGATCCCACACGGAACGATGGTCTCGAACGGCGCCAGGTCGGAGTCGCAGTTCAGGGCAACTCCGTGAATCGAGACCCACCGGCTCACCTGGACCCCGATCGCCGCCACCTTGGCGTCCCCTATCCAAACCCCGGTGTGGGGTGGGAAGCGCCGCGGCGTGAGCCCGAACTCGGTGACCACGCGCATGAAGACCTCCTCCATGTCCCGAAGCCAGCGATGCAGGTCCTTGCGGAAGCGGCGAAGATCGAACACGGGGTAGGCGACGAGTTGGCCATGGCCGTGGAAAGTGACGTCCCCACCCCTGCCGGTCGGAAGGATCTCGATGCCGCGCGCCAGGTACTCCGCGCGCGAAAGAAGGAGGTTGGCCTCATGGAACCCCGCCCCGAGCGTGATGACCGGCTCATGCTCGACGAGGAAGAGAGTCGACTCTGCGGCGCCGGCGAGAATGGCGCGGCGGCGCTCGAGTTGCGCATCGAGCGCTTCGCCGTACCGCATCCGGCCGAGCCTAACTACCTCGACGCGCCCCACTCACCGCTCACCATCCTCGATCCTCCAACCTCCATCTTCGATCCTCCAACCTCCATCTTCGATCCTCCAAAGAGCGTCACAATGGTAGCGGAGTTGGCCGGGTGGCGGCCCCGGTTCGCCGGGGAGGAAAGTCCGGACTTCGCAGGGCACAGCGCCCGGCAAGGCAACAAGCCGGGGCGGGGCGACCCGACGGAAAGTGCCACAGAAACAAACCGCCTCGGCTCGCCGGGGTAAGGGTGAAATGGTGAGGTAAGAGCTCACCGGCAGCCGGGTGACCGGCTGGCCGCGGTAAACCCCACCTGGAGCAAGACCGCGCAGGGGGCAGGGCGGCCACCGGCCGTCCAGGGATGGCTCCTCCCCGCCTCCGGGTTGGTCGCTTGAGACGCCGGGTAACCGGCGCCCTAGAGAGATGATCGTCGCCCAGGCACAGTGCCTGGGGCACAGAACTCGGCTTACAGGCCTGGTTGAGGCTCAAAGCCGCGGGAGTGCGCCCGCGTACAGCGCGTACACCGCGGCGCACCGGCGCATCGCCGCCTCGTCGATATATTCGTTGGGGCCGTGCGAGACATCGAGCCGGCCCGCCCCATACGCGAAGGCCGGGATACCGAGCTGGGCATACCAACGAATGTCCAGGACGCCCGAACACATTACGAACCGAGCCGGCGCGTCCTCGACCGCGCTGATGCAACGCGCAAGGGCCGCGGCGGCGGGGTGCGTCTCGTCGGTGCGCGCCGAGGGCTGCAGTTGCACGACGGAGACGGCCACGTCGGCGCCGGCCTCGGCAGCGGCTTCCTTGATCGCGCGCCGCAGGTGGTC
>DATGIR010000156.1:0-7081 GCA_035295605.1 Fimbriimonadaceae bacterium
GATCGAGGACCGCTCGCTCGTGTCGAGGGCCCGATTCACATCGACGTAGACGTACCGGACGTCCCCGTGGCATCCAACGGCGGCGTAGGCCGCCAAGGCTATCAGAAGGGCAGGTCGGTACCGACCGGGCATGGCACTAATGCTTATTCATACGCGCCAGGCTGTCGGTCGTGAGGTCGTGCGCTCCGTACGGGGCGGCAAGGGTGTCATAGACAATCGTGTACCCCTGCTCTTTGCCAATTGCCTGAACCGCTTCCCGGGCCTTATCCTCGACGGCCTTGGCAGCGGCCGCCTGGAGGCCGGGCAGTTCCTGGTTCATGATTTGGTCTTGGAGCGAGGTCGCAGAGACCTGAACCTGCTGCACCCAGCGTTGATACTCCTCCATCAGGGTGACGTCGTCCGCCGTCTTGCCCTGCTTGCCTTGAAGCGCAACGAGCTTCTTGCTCTGGTCGGTGATGGTGGCCTGAAGCTTTTGGAGATCGCCCTTCTCGGCGTCGGTCGGCTTGTCTTTCAGCGAAAGGTCACGAAGCTTCGGCCACTGTTCGGCGCTGATGACTCGATTGTCGTTGATGAACTTGAGAAGGGTGTTCCGCAGGGCTAGCTGCCCCTGGAACTCCGCCTCCTTGAGCTTGTAGAAATCGCTCGACTTGATGACCTTTTGCAGGTCGACGACGGCGACGCTCTCCGTTGCCCCTTGGAATCCGGCCGAGGCGAGGATTCCGGCAAGGATGGCTGCGACCATCCAACCGAACAAGTCTTTGTTGAGTTTCTTCATTTCGCGTTCTTATCCACGATCTTCTTGACATCGGGGCCGAGGTTATTTGAGCCGTACGGAGCGACGTTCTCACGGAAGACCAGGGAGAAGCCCTGGGCTTTGGCGACCTGCGCGATCGCCGTCCGCATCGATTCGATCGAGCTGGCATTGAGGTCCGCCTGCATCGTGTCCATCTGTTGGGTGCACTCTTGTGCCCAGACGGTCGCCGCGCGTTTGTTCGACTCGTTGATCGCAGCCAAGGCGTCGAGATCCTTGAGCTCCTGCGAGCTTGCGTTAGGCTTCTTCCGTAGCTCATCGAACCGGTTTGTGGCCGCCTGGGCGTCCGCCTTGAGCTTGGTGAGTTCGGTGATGTCGGCAGGAGTCCGACTCTCCTTGATCGAAAGCGCCTTGTACCGGATGAGCTGCTCGTCGGTGAACCCGGGATTGAGCCGAAGGAAATCGATGGCATCGCGACGAACCTGGGTCGCGGTCTGCAACCGGCCGTCGTTTTTCGCTTTCAGCGCGCTTTCTCCGTAGATCGCCTGCATATCGATCCATCCGGACTTGTTGGTCTTCGCTTGGAAGCCCCCGCCGAGAGTCACACCAACGATAGCGGCGGAAAGGACCCATCCAAGTTGCGATGCTCTCATAGCGGGTTCAGAAAGAGGGACCGATTTGGAAGTGCGTACGAGTTCCGTGATGCTCGTTTACGCCCAAGTCGAGACGAATGAGGCCGAGAGGGGTCTTAAACGCGATGCCGAGTCCGTAGCCGACGTGCATGTTGAAGCCGGCGAACTGGGTGAACGTATTGACCGAGCCGTATCCACCCCAGGCGCCGCCATAGTCCACGAAACCGATCAGGTTGAACGTCTTCTGGATCGGATAGCGGTACTCGAGGTTGGTTACGAGCATGGTTTTGCCCCAATACCTGTCCTCATCATATCCGCGCACGGTATCGGAGCCGCCAGCGAAGTACTGCTCGGAGAAGGGCACCGGGCCGGCAATGGTGGCGGCTCGTATCCGGAAGGCGACTACCTTGCGAGGCGCGTCCAGCTCATCGAGTGGCCGAGGTTTTCCGTTAGTCAGATACTGGCGATACTCGACCGAGAACTTGGAGAAGATGCTCCAGCCGATGTAGCTCTGATCGGCGATGAGGCCGCCAACTTTGTCGATGTTGCTGTAGCCGGGCTCCACGATGAGACTCATGTAGTTGCCCCGCGAGGAATCGATCGCGGTGTCCCGCCGGTCGCGAACCACACCGAAGCCGACCGTTGCCACCGTGCCGTCTTGCTGGATGAACCCGTTCCCGTTCGTAGAGCTCGTGTTCGCGGTCTTGACGCCTTCAAAGCGCGTCGTCAGCGATCCGGATAAGTCCTTCCCGATGGGCTTAGCGAAGCCAAGCGAGGCGCCGGTGTGGCGCTCAATGTATTGGGTGGCGCCGTTTCCAAGCTGGCTGCCACCGAACAGGCTGTTCGTGAAGCGGTAGACAACGCGCGAGTAGAGGGACAGGTGCATCGACGTGTCATGGTTGTCGATGAACGGATTGGCCCAGTCGAGGTCGACGCTGGGGCCGCCCCCGCGCGTTCCCTGCGTGAATCCGGCGCCGATGTTCTGCCCGGTACCGCCGACGTTGGTGTCGGTAAAGCGGATGAAGCCGGCGAACGAGCTCTGCGGGTCGACCTGCAAGCCGACCCCAAGGTTCGCCGTTCGCGTCTCTTTGACCGCGACGTCCAGCGCAATCTTGGCGGGCGGCGAATTCGGCTCGAGTCTGGGATCGATCTTCGAGAACCACTGGGTGTTGAAGAGGCGCTGCATGTCCTTCTGCCACTTGAAGGCATTGAAGGCTTCGCCAGGGCGCGTCTTGATGAGGTGGTTGAGGACCCGCTTCTTGGTGTGCGTGTTGCCCGTCACTTGAACCGAGATGACGGTGTCTTCCAAAAGCTGAACGTTGAGGGTTTGCGGCGATTCCGGCACGTAGGAAAGGTCGACGATGCGCGCGTAGTATCCAGACTTCCTGTAAAGCTCGGTGACGTTCTGAGAGGAGATGCTGGCAGCGCGGGCAGACAGGATGTCGCCGGGCTTGATCGTGATCGCGTTGAGAATCTGCGCCCGCGGAATGACGCCCGAATAGCCGACGAGCCGGATCTCTTTGATGACCGGGTTCTCCACAACCTCGACCGTGATCGAATAGGTGCCGTCCGGGTTCTGAATCGCGGTGATGTTCGGCTCGGCCTTGAAGACGCCCAAGTCGAAGAGGGTGGCCTTGTCGAGATCGAGGGTCGCCTGGCTGAACTGGGCGCCGACCTTCGTGCGCATCGTGGCGAGGATGCCCTGGGTGGTCTGGACCTTGTTGCCCTTGACGACGATTTCTTTAACCGTGCCCGGCACTTGCGCGACCGGGCGATGGCCCATCTCGAAGCTCGGATAGCCGGCGGGAGTGGTCGAGATCGCGGTGAGCGCGATCCCGGTCGTCTTGAACAGACTTCGGTCCGCGGGGGCGGCGATGGACATCGAATAGGCGAGCGCCGTTGTGGCCACAAGGCTCCCGCGCAACCATACCGTTCGTTCCATCAATCGTTTTCGCCCAGCGCTGTGCATGGACCGAATCGGCGCGGCACAACCCCCGAACTTTACCTTCCTGGCCATGATTGACGGTTCCATCACTTCCCTGCGACGTACCGGTATAGATGCCTGAGCCGCGACGGCGTTTCGCAAATCGGTCGCGCCGAACCTAGAGTCTCGTCCCATACTGAAGCCCGAGCTTCCATGGGGTGCGCTCGTCCTGGCCGAAGAAGAGCGAGAATCGCCGAATAATCCGAGAGCGGGTCGGCAGCTGGTAGACCAGCCGGTAGTCGTAGGTGAGGGGCAAACCCGGAGTTGGAAGCGAAACCTGCCTTCTGACTTGGAACGAAAAACCATGCCCGAGGTTTTTGGCGGCCAGGATCGACGTCTGGTCGAGCGCGCTGTACTCGACATTGAGGTAGTCGAGGCCGAGCCCGGCGGCCAAACGCGATGTGATGGGATCGAAGAGAGAGGGCAGCGCATAGCCAAGCGCGGCGGTCTGGAACTGCCGCTCGCCCTGCCCGTATCCGGTATTGCTCCCAAGGGCATTGAGGAGGTCGGTGCGGCCAAGCAAGGCGAGGATCTGGTCCTGGGTTAGATCGGGCGGATCGCTGGTTGCGGTGAAGACAACCTGGTCGGGCAGGAGGAGGTCGCCGTGGACGTCGAGGTGGACATCGTAGCGTTCCGCAATATCCCCGTTTCGCACCGCGGTCACGTGGCTGTCGCCGAACAGCTCGACCTGGACGCGAGCTTCCGAGGTGCCGTTGGCATCCACCTGATAGCTCGGCCGTACCACGCCACCAGGGTCAAGGGTTACCCGGCCCCCTGGTAGGCGAAGTTCGCCGCGAACGACGCCGAGCGCAGCGCTCGCGTCGAGCTGGCTAAGGCTTCCGCCGATCCGACCACGGCCCATGAGGTCGATGCTCGCCAAGCCCGTCCCGATATGACCAGGGTTCTGGAGTTCAAAGCCTATATTGAATTTCGGATCGATCAGCGGGGGCGTGGATGTGCCCGGCTGGGACGTGACGGCCGGGATCGTCGTGTTGAGGTTGTTGACGGCGACATTGCCCGCGATCGCGGGGGAAGCAAGAGAACCGTCGACGGTCAAGTTTCCGTTCAATGCGAACGAGCTCGTCGCGAGCTTGTTGGACTCCTTGACGGAGAGGCCGTTCACGGCCAGCTTTCCGCTCAATGGGCTCGATAGCCAGGTGTCAAGGTCGGCGAAGGTGCGGCCGTTGAGAAGCTCGTCGAGAGCGGCCATCTTGGAGCTGATCTGTCCGTCGATGCTGCCGGCCTGGCTCGACTTGGCGGAAATATCTGCGGTCAGCGCGCTGTCCTGAACGCCAAGGCTGAAGACGAGGTCTTTGAGCTCGGTGGCAAGCGGCAGGTACTTTGGCGCACCAGGCTTGGAGGCGGGGTCGACGGCTCGGAATCCGACTTCGGCGGCCCGGATGTTGATGCCCCCGCTCAGGTGAAGCGAGTCGCGGTCGCCGGTCAAGGCGAGGGCGCCGTTGATCGCGCCTTGCGCCCGCTTCGGGTCGATGCTCGCGGCGTAGGGAGCAAGGTCCGAGAGTGGCCGCTGATTCAGCGTCAGCTTGGCGGTGATGGGCATTCCCTGGGGAACCGAGAACGGGTAGGCGAAGGGGACGTGGGCCACGAGCTGGCCGTGAAAACCCTCGTACGTTACGGCGCCGGCCGCGTCGATGCCTGCCGATCCGACCGTAATCGAGTCGAAGTTCGCGCCGAAGTCGACACGGTGACCTTCGAGGGCGACACTCTCGGCATCCAGGGTCGCCCGAACCTGCGGGTGGTCGGTCGGTCCGGTCGCGAGGAAGCTGCTGGATACGACTCCCCCAATCGGCGGCAAGCCAGGGAAGGCGCCCGCCAGCTTCGTAATGTCGAAGTTGTGGATCTCTCCATCAAGTCGCGTTTCTCCCGCTTCGTCTATCACGCCGCGAGCGGAAGCGCGTGCGGCGCCGTCCACGAGGTCAAAGCCGGCGACGTTCCACACTCCTTTGACCCGAGAGCCGGATGCGGCGAGGTTGCCCAGCCCGACTCCGTTATAGGACAGCTTGTCAGTCTGTAGCGAGGTTACGAGCAGGTCCGGATCGGACCACTTTCCGTCCAGGTGACCGATCAGCTTCACATCTCCGTCGAACAAGGCGAGTTGCTGGTTGCTGTCGCTGCCAGGGTTCGATAGGTAAGGCAGGGCAAATTGGTAGATGTTCTGAAGTGTCAGATTGCTCGCCACGACGTCGGAGCTCAACGTTTCCGCGTCGAGGTCGAGGGCGGCGTTCTCAAGAGCCAGGAACCTGGTCCCGAAGCTGGCCTGGGCCGAGCCTTTCAGACGATGCCCGTCGCCGCTCACGTTCCACACGCCGTCGCCGAGGACGGTTCCGTTGGCCCGGAGCCCGGCGACGGTTCCAGTCGCGGTGACCGCGGTGATCGACTTCTCCGCAAAGGCAAGGTTGGCCGTGCCACCCACGGAGCCGGCAAGCGCGGTCTTGTCCGTCTTTTGAAGGCTCGGCATGATTGCGCCGAGATCCAGCTTTGAGCCGGTTAGGGAGACGTGACCCGCGCTCGCGTCGAGGTCGTAGTCGCCAGTCGCGCTGACCGCACCGTTCGCGGCGACAGCCTTAAGGGTCTCGAGAGTCAGCTTTCGGCCGCGAAAGTCCCCGAAGGCCTCCACGGAGGAGACTTGGAGCTCTTGCGCCAGGAGGTCCTTCCCAGTAACGGTCAGCGTGAACCGAGGGTCGTCGTAGGTCCCAACGAGCTCGCCAGACTGAAGGGAGACCAAGCCCGCGTACTGATCGCCGAGGAGATCGCCAATCTGAAGGGCCCTGGAACCGAACGAGCCGGAGATGCGTTTGGAGGGTAGATCAAGCGCGACATGGCCGCCAATTTGGCTGGAGCCGACGACCACCTCCAGGCGAGTCGCGTCGATGACCTTGGGAGTCGCGTTCAGCTGAGCCGTGAGCAAGGCGAGGTTCGTGCCTTGGTAGCCCAGGTCGTACCCTTCAAGTTGACCGACGAAGCGCGGAGCGTCAAAAGTGCCGTCGACGTCACCGACGATCGACGCCAAACCGGTGAGCGATGTTGTGAAGTCGCCCACGTCCAGACCACGCCCGTCCACGGTGAGATTCAAGCGTTTGCCCCTGACGTCGATGGAGCCCTGCGCGCCGATCGTCCCCGCCGGCGTTCGCGCGCGGAGCCGGTCCAGGGCGATCGCGCCGTCGTGGTACCGCCCTTCCGCGATCGCCCGATCGATCTTCACGACACGGGGAAGGTCGGCTTCGGCATACGAGCCCGAGCCGATAACGCGGAACGCCACATCCGTGCGATCAGTTGTGCCGGACAGGACGGCAAAACCTTTGAACTGACCTACCGGCGAACCCTTGATCTTTCCCCTCAAGTCAGGAAAGCGTTCAAGAGCCTTGTCGACGGGAATGTTGTCCCCCCGAACAGCCCCGGAGATGCCCTTCGTCTTCCAGTCGACGGCCACTTCGCCTGACACCTTGGCGGCCCCGTACCGGGCGGCGTTCACGTGCGTCCAAACCGACGTCCCTCCGACTCGCACCCGACCACGGATGCCGTCGAGGGCGTCTTCCCGGAAGCCGCCGCGCGACGCTGTAAAAGTTCCGTCGGCGCCGAAGCCGGTGCGAGGATCGAAGGTGGTTGTGCCCGCAAAAGTAACGTCCTTTCCAAACACGCCGGAGGGCAATTGCTTGCGAACGGCTGCCGGCAGCGCGTCGAGTGACGCCAGTT
>DATGIR010000157.1:0-2308 GCA_035295605.1 Fimbriimonadaceae bacterium
TACAAGCTCTTCAAGGCCGCGAAGACGCCTGAGCTCCACGGCAACCTGCCCGAATACCTTTTGGCTGCCGCGGTCGCTGCCGTGGTTGCCTACGTTGTGATTAAGTGGTTTCTCGGCTTCCTCAAAGACGAGCGGCATACGACGGGGCCGTTCATCGCCTACCGAATCGTGCTCGGCATCGCGCTGATCGGGTTGGCTGTTGCCGGGGTCGTCAAGCCGGAGTCCCTGGGACCGGCTGAACCTCCATCGGCTTCAGGCGCCGCCGGACAGGGATCGTAGTCCGCGAAGCCCCATACTTGCGCTATGCGCGCGAGCCCAACGGTGTGGTCATTCCTGGGGGCAACCTCGGCGTTCGTGTCGCTCGCCGCCTGCGCTCTCGCCACCCAGTCCGTTCCAAACGCCGACCTCGTGGGCACCTGGAAGTGGGTCGTTCCTCGCCCCCCCGACGAGAAGATTCCCGCCGATCGGCTTTTCAAGCAAGTCTTGATCCTCCGGGCTGACGGCACGTTCGAGCTGCACATCGAGAACTACGTCATGTACGAATTGATCGGAAATGACAGCGGAACCTACAAACGCGACGGCGATTCGGTAGTTCTGGATGGGAGGGGTTCGGAGGTTCTGGAAGACGGCACCTCGAGGCAACACCACGACCACCCCTTTAGACTTGTGCTGAAGCTCGTTGGCGGCGCGCTTGTCGCTCGGATGAATGACGGCCTGGAAGGGGAGACCTTCCGGCGGCAGAGCACCGACGTGCCGGCGATACTAGCCAAGCCGGCAGCGCCCGCCTTCGATCCTAAAGCGCTCGCGGTGATTCGCGAAGTCCAGCGAGTGTATGCCTCCGTCAAGTCCTTCAGCGGGAGCGGAACAACCATGACCCGGGAGGTCCGGACGGACTTTCAGCTCGTCTACCAGGGGCCAGATAAGCTCTTCGTTTCGATCTCGGAAGGTTCGTTCGACCAGCGGCATGGAAATGCTTCCTGCATGTGGATCAACGGAAAGCACGCTTGGGCCAGCCGCGCGAAGATTGGCGCCACCCCCAAGGCGGCACAGCCGCTCCCAATCAAGGCGGCAATGCGGCTTGCTGATCCGTCCGGCCGCACGACGGCCTTCATACCGCCGCTGCTGATGCCGAAGATGCTGGGCCCAAGCTCGTTCTTCACCGGCATTCGGGCTGCGTCTGTCGACCTCGACGAGAAGGTCCGTGGACGACCGTGTTTCGGCCTACTGATGATCCGAAAGAATGGCGCGCTCTTGAGAGTTTGGATCGACAAAGCCCTGTACGTCGTTCTTGAGTCCGACGACGAAACTGCAGACATTTCAACGGTCTTTCATGGCCAACTCGACCCGAAACTCTCGCCGCAGGACCGTTGGTTCAGTCCGCCCAAGACGCACTAGGCCGTGGTCAGATCACAATCCCTAGTCTGGCGGGCCGAGATACGGGAAAGTCGCCATGAAGTGCTTGTCGCCCGAGCCGACGTGATCGTCGGTGAGGGCTGGGATCTCCTTCCCGTCGTCGGCCACCAAGCCGAAGCTGGCAAGACTGTTTCCGAACGCGATCCCCAGAATCGAGGCCATGACGTCGTCGGTCAGGGCGCGGCCGCCGAAGCTCGTCCCGACCTTCCCGCCCGACTCGATGCCCATATAACCGGCAGTTGTCGCCGAGGAGCTCATGTCGGCGAACAGCATGTTCGGCGCGAGCAGGTTGGATGCCGCCGTCGCGGTTGCCGCATCTCTCCCCGCGGCGGTCGTCATAAACGCGCTGATCTCCGGCTTAAAGATGGTGTTATCCGTGCAGACGCATGAGGTGTCCTCTGTCTTATGCTGCCCGCCGGTGACGGTCGAAAAGAGAGTTAACACACCCGGACGCCCGGTCCGGTCCACTTGCGCGTAGACCTGGGGCGCGTTTCCGTTGTTCGAGCCTCCGCATCCGGTAACGGTGAGCCCCACGATCGTCAGTAAGAGGAACCTGTTCATCGGCTCGTCGTCCCCCATACGCCAATCTTCCCGGTTCCAAGCATCGACTTGGGCAGTTCGACGATCAGCGACATGACGTTCTGGTTCTTGAAGAAATCCGTACCGGTGGCGTTCCAGCTCATCGCCGCCAGCGCGTTCGGATTCGTCACGGTCCCACCGTTCAGCGGGATGCCGCGATCGGGCAGGATCGCGAAGAACTGCTGGAGGTCGAAAAAGAAGGGGTCCTCGCGGACACCGGCGAAAACCTTCACGCCTGTCGACAGCGTAAACGGCGTGTTGATCGTCCCCGTGACCGAGTCCGGCGTCTCGAACACGTTGCTGACTCCCGTGCGCG
>DATGIR010000158.1:0-15341 GCA_035295605.1 Fimbriimonadaceae bacterium
GGCGGCTTGGTTGCACGTGGACGTGATGGACGGCCAGTTCGTGCCTCCCATCACCTTCGGCGACGGGATCGTGAAGTCGCTGACCGGGCTGTGTGCGCTGCCGATCGAGGCCCACCTGATGACGCTAACCCCGGAGCGTCAAGTCGAGGCATTTGCCGCCGCTGGCTGCCGGCGGTTCATCTTTCACGCCGAGGTGGCGCCGCACGCGCATCGGGTGATCCAGGCGATTCACGCGGCCGGGATGGAGGCGGGAATCGCGATCAACCCGGGCACCAGCCTGAGCGCCGTGGAGGAGGTCGAAGGCTTGGTCGAGCTCGTGCTGATCATGACCGTGAACCCCGGATATGGCGGCCAAAAGTTCATCTCGGAAATGCTGCCGAAAATCCGAACCTTGCGGGGACGCAACAAGTCGGTGACGATCGAGGTTGACGGCGGCATCCACGCCGAGACGATTGCCCTCGCCCGCGACGCGGGAGCAAATCTGTTCGTGGTCGGCTCGTACCTCCAGGAACCACCTACCATCGGAGAAGCCTTCGAACGGCTGGCGGCGGCATGCGCCTGAAGCTGCTTACGACCGGCGCTTTCGTGCTCGGGATCGTGCTGATCCTGATGTGGCCGTGGGTCATCCGTCAGCGGCCGCTTGCGATGGACGGAATCGGTCCCCCACGACGAATGGTGGCCGCCTTCCAGGTGATGCTGGCCGGCTACATGGGGGCTAGCACGTTCTCGTTCATGACGGCGGGCTGCCTGGCGATGCTGGTGATGCGCAACGCGCGCGAGGAGTACGCCCGACAGGCGCTCGAAAACGTGCGTGAGCTCGTGGAAGGGAGCATGGAAGACCTTCGCTCGCGCAACAAGGCCCGGCCGGACCAATGATCTCCGAAGCGGGCGCGATGCAGCGTGCCGTCGCGCTGAGCAAGCGCGGCTACCCGGCCCCGAACCCCCACGTTGGCTGCGTGATCGTCAAAGACGGTGCGATTGTGGGCGAGGGGTACCACAACCACGCCGGCGGGCCGCATGCCGAGGTGGCGGCGCTTCGGGCGGCCGGACCGCGAGCAGCGGGAGCGTCGGTCTACGTGACGATGGAGCCGTGCAACCACCACGGCCGCACGCCACCATGCTCGGAGGCGCTGCTTGCGGCTGGTGTCGCCAAGGTGAGCTATGCCGTGTCTGACCCCAATCCGGTAGCGGGAGGCGGCGCTGAGGCGCTCAGGGCCGCGGGAATCGCCGTTTCCCACGGGCTCCTGGCCAACGAAGCCGAAGCGGCAAACGAAATGTGGCTGACGGCGGTGCGGCGCCGACGCCCCTACGTGGTTGCAAAAGCGGCCGCGTCGCTCGACGCCAAGGCCGCGCTTCCGACCGGTGAGAGCAAGTGGATCACCGGCGAGTCGGCGCGGCGCCGCGGCCACGTCCTCCGGGCGGAGTGCGGTGCGGTGATGGTCGGGCGGCGCACGGTGCTTGCCGACGAGCCGCTGCTTACCGCCCGCATCCCGCGGGTGCCGAACCAGCCGACCCGCATCATCCTCGACCGCAACGGCCAGCTCAGCCCAGACCATCGCGTCTTCGACAACTCGGCGCCTTCGCTGCGTGTGGTCGGCCCTGGCGCCAAGCACGAGGGGATGCTCGTTCCGATGAAGGGAGACGGGTTCGATCTGCCGGCGCTGCTGGACCGGCTCTACGGCGAGGGGTTCACTTCGATTCTCGTTGAAGGGGGGCCGACCACGCTCGGCGCCTTCTTCGCCGCCGGCCTCGTCGATCGGCTGCACCTGTTCGTCGCCCCGAAGGTGCTCGGAGACGGGATCGACTGGGTCCGGGGGATGCACGTTGCGACGCTGGCCCAAGCCCCGGAGTTTAAATTGCTCCAAGTTAGGCGGCACGGACCCGACCTGGAGCTCATTCTCAGCCCGAGAGGCTGAAACATCGTGTCACGCTTGTCGTCAAGTAAGGCGGGCATGATCATGAATGGCTATAGGTTGCGTCGATTCCCGGTTGCGCTCTGCGCGGTTGCGTTGGTGGCCTTTGCGGGCGCCGCACCGCTCGAGATTCGAAAGAACGACGTGGTGCCCGTGCGCTTCGACACTCAACTGAGCACCGCCGACAGTCGAGCCGGTGATCCTTTCACCGCGACGGCAAAGGACGATTCCTTTTTCCCGCGCGGCACGGTGTTCGACGGGCATGTCGTGCGCGTCGAGCTGAAGTCCAAGCGGCACGGCGCCTCCATGGATCTCGCGTTCGACGACGTCCGGTTACCGGACGGCTCGAAGCACGACATTCGCGGCGTCCCAATCCCCCTGAGCTCCAAGTACGTCGACCGCGAAGAGGACGGCCACTACGTTGCCAAGCCCGCAGTGCGCAAAGACACCGCGGTCGGTGTCGGCGCGCTCGCCGGATTCATCGTCGGCGCCCTCCTCAACAAGCCGTTCGAGGGAACGTTTGTCGGCACGCTCGCCGGGATACTGGTGGCCAGCTCCGCCGGGGATGACAGCTCCTTGGTCATTAGCCGTGGCGCCGAGGCCGGTGTGCTCTTCCAGCGGGGCGAGCGCTTTGAAACCGCCTCGGCTTCGACACCGCCGAGCGATCACGAGCGAGATCGCGAGGCCTCGCCCGCACCGGGATCGAGCCTCAAGATCGGCGGGCGGTCGCTCACATATACGCCGGACCTGGCCCCGTTCCGAAGCGGAGACGTGCTCATGGTTCCGATTCAGTCGACGGCCAAGCAACTCGGCCTCTCATACGATGAGGCGGGCGGCAGCATCTTCGTCGAAAACGACGACCACAGCCTTCGGTTTGAGCCGAACAGCAGCAGCTACCGCGTCGATGGCCGCTCCGCCAATCTGGCGGCATCGGTTATTCAGCGCAACGGCGCGTGGTACGCCCCTGCAGCGGCATTCGAGGCCGTTGTAGGCAAGTAGGCCCGCGCGATGACGACTGGCACGAACTTTGCGAATGCGACGTAGTACTTCATAAGGAAAGCTTCTTTCCTCCCTCCCCCAACAGCCCCGTCTCTCGCCCTCAAGAGCGGGGCTTCTCCTTTTCTGATTCCCTGGAGTTCTTGGCGAGCGCGGTGGACAACCGCGGCGGGGTGGCCTTCGTGGCGGCGAGATCCTGAAAGAGGGCTTGACCGCTTTCCGTGATCGGGTTGAATGCCGGCTTGTCCAACCGGAGCGCGCGCGGAGAACAACCGAATGTCTCCCGGACGACCTTATTGAAGCTCTGAAGATTCGGGTAGCCGGACCGCGCGGCGACCTCCTTTATTGGCCGATCCGACTTGGTGAGCAGAACGCACGCCAGTTGCATCCGAAGCATGCGAATGTACTCGGCAGGCGACTGACCTCGGTGATCCTTGAACAGCGCATGCAGCTTGGAGGTCGAGATCCCGATCGTGTCGGCCAATCGGGCCAGTTCGAACGGCGCGGCGAGGTTTTCCTTAATGAATGCTTCTGCAGCGTGCAGGGCCGGGTCCTCCGGCGCTTCTGCCGCGTTCTCCGCCGCGTTCCAAAGAAGGGTCCACGCTAAGGAGCACAGCCGTGCCCGCGTCAGCGCCATGACGTCGATCGCTCGGCGAAGCATCTCGTCGTAGTGGTCGAATTCCACGCCCATAGGGTGAATCTGAGGCACCGCCATGACCGCTTCTCCTTCAGTCGAGGGTCGAAACTTGATCCAGTATTGAGTGATGTTCTCGCTCGTGGTCCGCTCCAGAAAGCAGCGCGCGCCCGGGGGTGCGATCAACATGGAGCGTGGTGGAAACGGCGCGGGAGTTCCGTTAACCGTGTACACGCCGCCGAAGTGGACGATCATGAGCTGCCACCACTTGTCGGACTGGGTCCACTCGAATTCGTTCTTATAGAATCCGAATCCGGTCGTCGACCCGAAGATCGGCGACGGGTCGAGAACGATGTGATAGTAGCGGTATCGCACGCCGAGCGTATTTTGGCTAACCGGCGGTTTGTCGACGCCGGATGGCGAGCGCGACGAGAGTCCCAAGGGTGATGCACAGACCCGGCTCGGGGGCCGCGGTCGTGACGACCAATTCCGGCACGTTTGCCGCGGGAAACCCGTTAAACGAATTGCCTTCGCGGGAGACCCAAGACAACTCGCCCCCTTGCGCACCCACGAGCATGATGCCGTTGTTCGTGAACTGCCCCGAGAGGGCTCCTTGAACCAAGCTCGTGGCGTCGAAGTTGAACCAGGTCCCATTGATAGTCCCGTTTCCGGACCAGTGGGTGAAAGGATTGGTGAGTTGTTGTCCGGTCGTGCCCAGGGCATCGCCCCCGGCGTTCACCCATGCATCGCCCGTGTCTCGGCTGTTCCAGGTGACCTGGGTCTCGGACCAGGGAGAGGCCACCCGGTAGAGATCGATGGTCGTGGGGCTGGTCGCCCCGAAGTAGGAGGCGCCGTACAGCATCAGGTCGGCTGAAACGATGTTCTGCCCGACCAGGCTCGAGTAATCGAACATGATGACGGTCCTTTGTTCGGCGCCGTTCACGGTGTAGGTCGAGAGCAAGTCGCCGTTGTCGTTCGTATTGGGTTCGGAGTTGAGGATGCGACAATCGGCGATGGCGTTCAGCGTGATCACATCGCCGTGAGCGAGCGCGCCGCATGCCGCAAGGAGCGCGAAGGTCAGAAGTCGTTTCATTTCGTTTGAATCTCTCCAATCAACCGGGCGGAAGGAATTCCTCCCAGACCCTTGAGTCGGAGTATATGAGCGCGCTTTCGGATCTGAGCTTGGTGGTTCCGTTCCGAACCACTAATCAAAGGCTGCAACCACTGATTGCGCGGATTTCCGTGCTAGAGGCGCAGGAAGAAGCGGTGCAGCCGGACATCCTCGGTTAGCTCGGGATGAAACGCGGTACCCAATAAGCGGCCCTGCCGGGCGCCTACGGTGGCGCCTTCGTAGGTCCCAAACGGGCTCACACCCGTGCCGAGGCGAGTAACGATCGGCGCGCGGATAAACACGCCGGTAACCGGCCCGCCCAACTCGGATACCGCTACTTCGTCTTCGAAGCTGTGAACCTGGGCGCCAAAGGCGTTGCGGCGCACTGTGATATCGAGCAGACCGAGCGTGTATTGAGGCGGGCCCTCCACGTCGGTCGCCATCAGGATCATGCCCATGCACGTTCCCCAAACGGGCATGCCCTCGCGCGCCCGCGCTTTGATGGCGTCGCCAAGTCCGTAGCGCTCGAGCAGGAGGCCGACCGTCGTGCTTTCGCCACCCGGAATGATCAGGCGGTCAACCTCCGCGAGCTGCTCGGGAGTACGGACGAGCTTCACGGCGTTTGGATCGGCGCCTGCTCCGAGGAGAGCCTCGACGTGCTTGTCGAAGTCGCCCTGGATGGCGAGCACGCCGGTGGCAGGCATGGGGGAAGTTTACTGGCCGGTTCGGCGCCGGCATCTGACAGGTCGCCGCCGCGCCCGGAAACAGCCGCCCTCGCCACCCGCAAGTACACTCAGGCGATGGTCGATATCCTGGCGGCGCCCTTCGACGGCGGGGGCGCGCGGCGCGGCAGCCGGCTGGGTCCGTCTGCCCTCGAGCTTGCCGGGCTTCGCGAGGCACTCGTCGAGCGCGGTCTGGGCGTCTCCAGTTGGCGCAAGCTGCCCAATCCCGAGCCGATCCCGGTTCGGGATGGGCTCCGCTCGTTCGACGCCTGCTTGAGCGCAGTCACCGAGCTGCGCGCCGCGGTCGCGACGAGCCTGGCCGATGGCCGCATGCCGCTCGTCGTCGGCGGCGAGCACTCGATTTCGATGGGCGGCATCTCGGCGGCGCTGAACCATACGTCGGGCAATCTCGCCGTGCTCTGGATCGATGCCCATGCCGACGCGAACGTGCCGGGCGGATCACCCAGCGGGTCGCTACACGGAATGCCGCTGGGCGCCCTCCTCGGCTTGCCGAGCGGCAGCGGCGGCGAGGTCGACCGCCAATGGAGCCGGTTGGTGGAAGCCGTCGCCGGATCGAAGCCCCTCGAACCGTCAAGATTGGGGTGGATCGGGTTGCGCGACGTCGATCCAGGCGAACGTGAGCTCATTCAGACGCACCCGGAGATGCTCGCCGTTTCCATGCACGAAATCGACCGATGGGGGCTGGTCGCCGCCATCGACCGGTTCGACGCGTGGATGCGAGCCTCCGGCGCCAAGCACCTCTGGATCTCCTTCGACGTGGACGTGCTCGACCCGATACTCGCCCCCGGAACCGGGACGGCCGTGCGGGGTGGCTTGAGCTACCGCGAAGGGCACCTGATTGCCGAGCTCCTGCGAGAGAAGCTGGACGGCGGGCCGTACCGGCTCCTGGGGCTGGACGTGGTCGAGGTGAACCCGCTGGAGGACGTGGCCAACAGCACCGCCAAGATCGTGGTGGAGTGGATCGCGTCGCTGTTCGGCAAAACGATCCTCGGGAGCTCGGTCAAGTGAGCTCGCGCTTCGGCAAGGAGGTACTTCGTCAGGAGGCGGGCGCGATCTCCGAGCTCGCCCGCTGCCTGGGCGCCGAGTTCGACCGAGCCGTTGCCTGGATGCTGGAATGCAAAGGTCGCGTACTGACGAGCGGGATCGGCAAGTCGGGCCATATCGCACGCAAGACCGCGGGCACGCTGAGCAGTACGGGCACGCCGAGCGCCTTCCTCCACGCGGCCGAGGCGGTCCACGGCGACCTTGGCATGGTCACCGCCAACGACATCGTGCTCCTTTACACCCATAGCGGCGAGACGGAGGAAATCGTACGCCTCTTCCCAAGCCTGCGCGCCATCGGCGCACGAACCGTGCTCGTGACCGGCCGGAAGGAGAGCAGCGCGGCCCGTTTGGCGGACTTGGTGCTTGACACGTTCGTCACCGAGGAAGCTTGCCCGAACAACCTCGCCCCCACGACGAGCACGACGGTGATGCTTGCCCTCAGCGACGCGCTGGCTCTCGCCGTGATGGACGCGCGCGGCTTCTCGAAGGACGACTTCGCCCGGTTCCACCCGCGCGGCACGCTGGGCAAGCGCCTCCTGCTAATGGTTCAGGACGTAATGCGGCCCCTCTCGGACATCGCCCTCGTGTCGGAGGACACCGCGCTGCTGGAGGTGAGCCGCGCGATCACCCGCGCCGGTGTCGGCGCGGCATGCGTGGTGGACGCCGCGGGCCACCTTGTCGGCTTCGTGAGCGACGGCGACATGCGGCGGACGATCGCCGCCGACCGGCCCCACAGCTCGCCGGCTCGGGAGTATATGTCGACCGGGGTTACGACCATCGCCCCCGACTTGCTCGCGGTGGATGCGCTCGAATTCTTCCAGAATCTGCCGCACGCCTTCGGCGAGCTTCCCGTCGTGAGTGATGGGAAGCTCGTGGGCCTCTTGATGCTCAAGGACCTGACGCGAAGCGGGATCATCTGAGCCGCCCGGTTCGGACGGCTCAACGACTTACTCTGCGGGAGGAGCGGCGGCTTCGGCCGCCGGCGCCGGTGCTTCGGGAGCCGGGGCCTGCACTTCGGGAGCCACGGTGACCGGAGCCGCTTCCGGAGCGGTCTGCACCGCCTGCTCGGGCCGCGCTTCGCGCGGGTAGCGGCGCTCGCCACGGTACTCGCGGCGATCGGCCGACATCTCGGTGACCGCGAACGGCAGCAGCGCCATCTCGCGGGCGCGGCGAATCGCGATCGCGATCATTCGCTGCTGCCGGGCGGTGTTGCCGCTCTGCCGGCTGGGAATGATCTTGCCGCGGTCGTTCAGGAAGCGGCGGAGGATGTTGACCTCTTTGTAATCGACGCTGTCGATCTTGTTGATGGTCAGGTAGCTAACCTTTCGGCGCCGCTTGCCCTTTCGGAAGCCTTCCGAGGTGTCTTTGTCCCGCTGGAAGCCGCCGCGTGCGCGGTCGTCACCGGCTGGCTCGGCCGGTCGGGGCTTGGTGGTTTCTTCGCTCATAGCTTGATTCCTGCGCCGCCTGCAGGCAGGGACGCGATTTCGAATTGTACCCGTGGGGAGTGGGCGCGAACCGTGATCGTCGTGATCTCCGTGATTCGTGAGGATCGAGCCTTCGCGCCCGGTTTAACGAAGAAGGCCGTAGCTGCACTGGCTGAAGCCAGTGGCACCGGAACCATCAGGGTGACCTTGGTTCGCTATTTGCGCCGAGGGTCCAGGATTGCCCGAAGGCCGTCCCCCACGAAGTTAAGGGCGAAGATGGTGAGGCTCAGGATGAGGCAGGGCCAGAGCAACCAGAGAGGGTGGCTGACCATGTCGTCCCGCGCCAGGTTGATCATCGATCCCCAACTCGGATAGGGAGGAAGGATTCCGATGCCCAGGAAGCTAAGCGTCGCCTCGGCGAGAATGGTTCCCGCCAGTTCCACCATGCTCACCGCGAGCAGGATTCCCCACATCTGCGGCAGGACGTGGCGGACGATCACGTAGGCAGACGGGGCTCCCAGCGCCTTGGCCGCGACCACAAACTCGCGGTCCTTGAGCGAGGCGGCGGTGGTGTTCGTCAGCCGTGCGAACGACGGCCATGCTGTGATCGAAAGCGCGACGACGACCGGCAGGAAGCCGCTGATGATGAAGCCACCCAGGGCGCCGCCGCCGTGGCTCGAGTTCGAAAAGAGGCCGATGATGAGGATCGCCAGGAGGATGTCCGGGAACGCGAACATTCCGTCGGTGAAGCGCATGACGGTTACGCTCAGCCACTTCGGCCCGAAAGCGCCGATCGTGCCGAAGATCACCCCGACCACGAGCGCGAGAAGCTGAACCGTGATTCCGACCGCGAGCGAGACCCGCGCCCCGTACGCGACCCGGGCGAGCACGTCCCGCCCGAGTTGATCCGTGCCGAGCAGGTGTCGCGAGGACGGGAACTCGAACGCGCCCCACTTGGTCTCGGTGATTCCCCCGCCGGCGGACGGCCCGAAGATCGCGAAGAGCGCCAGGAAGACGAGAAAGGCGATTCCCACGAGAAGGAGGGGGTTCTTTCTCAAACCTGTGCCTCCCGAATTCTCGGATCGAGGATCGGCAGCAAGATATCCACCGCGAGGTTGACGAGGATGAAGAGCGCTCCGGTGATCAGGATTCCCCCTTGAATGACCGGCGTGTCCCGTCGCTGGATCGCCTCAATGGTCCGCGCCCCGACGCCGGGCAACCGAAAGAAGCGTTCGACCACGAAAGAGCCGGTCAGGAGAAACCCGAAGCTGGTCCCGATCGCGGTGATCACGGGCAGGATTGCATTACGCAAGGCATGCTTGAAGTAGAGCCGCAAGGGCGGCACGCCCTTGGCGACGGCGGTCCGGATGAACTCCTGGCTCAACGTCTCGATCATGCTGGCACGTGTCAGCCGGGTCAGGAGCGCGGTTGGGCGGGCGGCAAGGATCACCACCGGCAGGAGCAGGTACTTCCAGGCGGCATCGCGCAGCGGATCTTCCCACGTTTGCGGAAGCTGATCGAGCTTGAGCGCAAAGATGTAGACCAGGATCGGCGCGAGAACGAAGTTGGGGACGGTCACCCCGAGCGTGCCCACCGTCAGCACCACCCGGTCCGCGAACCGGTTCTGGTAGATGGCGGCCAGCGTCCCGAGCAGGATGCCGATGCCGGCGGCTAGGATCATCGCGCAAAACGCGACCGTGGCGGTGGTTGGCAGGTTGTCCCGCATGATGTCGCCCACCGGCCGCTGCTGGCCGAAGTAGCTCTTGCCGAGATCGCCACGCACCGCCCCCGCCATGAACGACGCGAACTGAATCGGGAACGGACGGTCCAGCCCCATCTGGTGGCGAAGCGCTACCACTTGCTCAGGCGTCGCCTTTTCGCCGGCCAGCGCGGTCGCAGCGTCGCCGGACGCGAGGCTTTGCGCGGCGAACGTGACAAAGCAGATAAAAACGAGGCTGACGGCGCCGTACAGCAAGCGCAGGAGAATCTGTCGAGCGAGCCGCACGAGCGGATTTTAGCCGCTGAGAATTTGTGCGACCAGAATCCGGTCGCCGAGTTCGATCTTGGAGACGGTTTCGAGCCCCACCACCACCCGGCCGAAGACGGTGCCGGTGCCTTCGAGCAGCTTGCTGTAGTCGGCCAGCAGGATATAGAACTGGCTGTCGCCCGAGTCTCGGTTGCCGTTGACCGTCGCGAGCACCACGCTGCCGACGCTGTACGGCAAATGCGTGTCCTCATACGGCACGCTTGTGCCGCTGCCGGCCGCCCCAAGGCGAGGGTCGTCCATGGCCAAGGTCCGGGACTGCGGATCGCCGGTCTGGACCAAATACGGCCGGGGCGACTTCATCACCTTGAAGAAGCGCTGCCCGTTGAAAAAGCCCTGCCGCGTCAGAGTGATGATGCGCTCGGTGGCCTTCGGCGCCAGGGCCGTGTTGAGGTCGATAAAGACCTCGCCCCGCTTTTCAATGGTGAGTTCGAGAACGGTCTCGCCGTGCTGGGGTCGAAACCAGGTGGTCTTGCCTCCGCGTCCCCCGCCGGCTTGGGCTCCCAGCGGCTGACCCGCTCGCTGCTGCGGGCTCGCGGCGGCGACCAGCGTGCAAAGGGCGGCAAGCCAAACGACGAAACGCATCTCTGCATTATCCGACGTTCGATGACGCGAAAGGAGTCGCCGCGGGACTAACTTACGATTTGGCGGCCATAGCCGTCTTCCGGGCAAGCGCCGGCAAGAATTCCGATCCCGTCGATGACCGACCAGATCCAGCCGATGCCGAAGCAAGGGCAGAGGAGGAGCTGTAGCAGGCCGATGCTTGCGTAGCCAAGGTAGAAGCGGCCGAAGCCGGGAAGGAAATTCAACATGCCGGCGACCACCCGGCTCTTATCGCTTTGAATGGCGTAGGCCTCGGCGGGGACGTTTGGGTGGTAGGCGGCGGGAAGGCGCGGCGGAGTCGAACCACCGAGGGCAGAGCTGGACCGTGTCGAGTTTGCAGGCGACCCGCTTGTTTCGCTACCGAAGTGCGCCGGCGGCGGTGGCGGAGGGGTGGCGCTACCGGAAGGAGCGTTGCCAAAGTAGACGACGAGCTCCTGCACGTCTTTGGCGAACATCCAGTCGGTCAGACCCTCTCGCCAGACGTACGTCTTGCTCTCGATTACGCCGACCTCGATCAACTCCTGCATCTGGTCCTCTTTGAGAGGGCCTAGCTGACCGTAGTTCCCGATGTAATGCCAATCCGCCAAGGTTGTGCCCGTACGGAGAGTTTACGACAGCGGGACCCCGCCAGTGCCCGGTCCCCCTCCTCTCGGGCGGGAAAATGGAACGTATTTGCGCTTAGGCGGGTATGAAGGTTCCGGCGAAGGCGCCACGAAACCCCATGGCCTATCGCATTCTCTCGTTCGACGGCGGAGGGATGCGGGGCGTGGTCACCGCCAGGCTTCTTGCCAACCTGTGCGCGGAGGCGGGCCTGAGTACCGCATCCGCCGATCTGCTTGCCGGCTCCTCGGTAGGTGCGACCAACGCGCTCGCCCTTGCCCTCGGCATGAAACCCGAGCGGATGGTGAGCCTCTACGCCGACCACGCCGAGAGCATCTTCCGAAAGAGCCACCGGAAGGGGTTCGTCAGGTCGATCTACCGTACCGAGGATCAGCGGGCCGGGCACCTTGCCGCGCTACGGGCGGCGGGGATCGAGGCTCCCGAACTCCGCAGACTCGGCGAGCTGGAGCAACGCGTCCTCGTGCTCACGTTCCAGCTCAATGGGGCGATCGGCGCCCAGCCCGGCGAGAAGCCGGCGTGGCGCGGGAAGCTGTTTCACAATTTCCCGCTCGAATCCGACGGATCACCCAATCGAGACCTCGAAGAACCCGTGATCGACGTGCTGCTCAGGTCGAGCGCCGCGCCAATCGTCTTTCCCGTCTATCAGGGGTTTGCCGACGGCGGACTCGTCGCGATCAACCCCTCGGTTTGCGCAATCGCTCAGGCCATGAATCCGGCAACAGGCGGCGCGGCGATTGGCGATGTCCGGCTTCTGTCGCTAGGCACCGGCCGCGGCGCGACCCATACGCTCGACGTCGGGACCGAGAGCTGGGGCCTCGTGCAGTGGGGGTTGAAAGCCGGGCGATACGGCGACCGCTTTATCGACGCATTCGCCGACATCCCCGCTTTCCAGGCGGCCCAAATCCTGGGTGACCGCTACCTCCGCCTCAATCCGCCGATTCCCCCGACATCGGGCGTAGATCGCCCTAACGAGCTTCCCGCCTTCCTCGCTGCCGCGGATGCGTATCGCGAGACGGAGGAGTGGGCCGTAGCGCTCGAGTGGGTGAAGCGGTGGTGGTCAAACTGACACCGAACTCGCCCGGTAACCTCTAGCCTCATGTCCGTTCGCGTCCGCTTCGCCCCCAGCCCGACCGGCATGCTGCACGTCGGCGCCCTGCGAGATTGCCTGTTCAAGCAGCTCTTCGCCCGGCACAACGGCGGCGACCTCATCCTGCGGATCGAGGACACCGACCGAACCCGCTACAACCCGGAGAGCGAACAGGAGTTCATCGACACCCTGCATTGGGTGGGAATCGACTTCGATGAGGGGCCCCACATCGGCGGACCTCACGCGCCCTACCGCCAGAGCGAGCGCAAGGAGGCCGGGATCTATGCCAAGTGGATCCAGGTGCTCCTCGAGGGCGGGCACGCCTACAAAGCATTTGAGACGCGCGAGGAGCTCGACGAAATGCGGGAGATCCAGAAGATCAACAAGCAGCCGACGGGCTACTACGGCGGCGCCTGGCGTGAC
The DNA here is from genome assembly GCA_035295605.1 of Fimbriimonadaceae bacterium. Lineage (GTDB taxonomy): Bacteria > Armatimonadota > Fimbriimonadia > Fimbriimonadales > Fimbriimonadaceae > DAIDHV01. The sequence goes on from DATGIR010000158.1 coordinate 12,644, forward strand.
GCTCCTCCCGATCAGGTCGCTGCGGCGGAGGCGGCCGGAAAGCCCTACGTCATCCGGCAGCGGATTCGGCGGGGCCGAACGATCGTGATCGAGGACACCATTCGGGGGCGCATCGAGTGGGAAAGCGACACTGTCGACGACCAGGTGCTCATCAAAGAGGATGGAATGCCGACCTACCACTTCGCGGCGATGGTCGACGACCACCTCATGGGGATCACCCATATCATGCGGGGCGAGGAGTGGATATCCTCGGCGCCCAAGCACGCGGAGCTCTTCGATCTGTTCGGCTGGAGCCGGCCGATCTTTGTCCACTGCCCCGTGATCGTCGGCCCGGACGGAAAGAAGCTCAGCAAGCGGCACGGTGCGACCCGGGTGCTCGACTACGCCGCTTGCGGCTACCTTCCCGAGTCGTTGAAGAACTTCATCGCGCTCATCGGCTGGTCGCCTGGCGACGATCGGGAGGTGATGACCGAGCAAGAGTTGATCGACGCGTTCGACCTCAAGGGCCTGCAGCCGTCGCCTGGCCGCTTCGACCTTGAGAAGCTCAAATGGCTCAACGGCCACGCGATCCGGGCCATGGATCCCAACGAGCTGCTCGACACGGCCATCGCATTCGCGACTTCGCCACACTCCGAGCAGTACTGGGGCAACTTCGAGCCCGATCCGGAGAACCCCGAGGACGCGAAGGTAGATGCCGCGAAGGTTATGCGCGGCATGGACGATTTGGTGTCCGCGTCTCGGGCTGACCGGAACTATGCGCTGGCTGCGGTGAAGCTGGAGCAGGAGCGGGTAGTGCGCCTGTGCGATTTGGGTGAGGCGTGCCGCTTCTTTTTCGTAGACGAGGTCGAGTTCGACTCCAAGGCGGTCGAGAAATGGTTCGGCCAGCCGCATGTCGAGGAGCTCTTCAACTTCATTCTCGCCAAGCTGGCCGACTCTCGGGTCGAGACGGTCGAACATTATCACGACATCCTCCAGGAATTCCAAACGCATAAGGGGTTTGAGAAGCTCGGCCCCGTCGTGCATCCGACCCGGGTCGCACTCACGGGCCGCACGTTCGGGCCCGGCCTTTACGAGCTGATGAGCGTCCTGGGACACGACCGCATTGCCGCACGGCTTAACCGTGCGCTCACGATGCTGCGGTGATCCTTAGCCGCGTCGTCACCGGCGTCTCCGAGCTCGCGGCCGTTCGCGCGGAGGTCTCCGAGGCGGTCGTTGCCACCGTCCGCGAGATTCTCGAAGGCGTTCGGGACGCGGACGACCGCCAGGCCTGCGTGGCCTCGTATGCGCGCAAATTCGATGCCCGGGAAGCGGTCGAATTCGAGCTCTTCGTCGAGCCGGAGGAGTTGGAGCGTGCGCGCGTCGAGCCGCGCCACCACGACGCGATCCGGGAGGCGATTCGGCGGGTCTGGGCGTTTCACGAGGCCCAACTCAAGGTTCTGACGTCCGCGATGCGGCAACGCGGCACCACGTTCGAGTGGTCGATTCCACCGACGGAGAACTCGATCGGGTTTGAAGGTCAGCGTCTGACTCCGGTCCGCTACGCCGGGGTCTATGTCCCAGGCGGCAAGGCGGTGTACCCAAGCTCGGTGATCATGAACGCGGTTCCCGCCCTCGTGGCGGGAGTGGAGCGGATCGTTCTGGCGACACCGCCGCTGCCGGACGGAACCCTCCATCCGGCCGTCTTGGTGACCGCTCGCGAAGTGGGAATCTTCAAGATCGTGAAGGCGGGCGGCGCCTACGGAATCGGAGCGCTTGCGCTGGGCCTCGGGCCGGCGATGCCCCCCTGCGATGTCGTCGCCGGGCCGGGAAACGTGTATGTGAACGAAGCCAAGCGGCAGCTTTGGGGTCAGGTCGGCCTCGACTTGTACGCGGGGCCAAGCGAGGTCGCCGTCTACGTCGACCGATCGTCCGACCCAAGGCTCGCGGCGGCCGATCTGCTCACCCAGGTCGAGCACGCCGAGGACAACATCGCCTACCTGGTCGCCACCGACCGGGCAAGCTTCGACCGCGTCCTGGTGGAGGCAGAGCGCCAGTTGGCAGGGTCCCCTCGTGAGGCAATCATGCGCGCCGCGCTCCGAACCTGCGGGGTGGGGGTGCTGGTAGCCACAGAAGATGAAGCTGCGGACGTGATCAACGCAGTCGCGCCAGAGCACGTTTCCCTACTCGGAGGCGACCCCCAGGGAATGGCGGACTTGATCCGGAACGCGGGCGCGCTCCTGCTCGGCGCGTTCTCGGCCCAGAGCGCCGGCGACTTCGCGGCGGGGCCGAGTCATACCCTTCCCACCGGACGGGCGGCGCGGTTCGCGAGCCCGGTCAACGTGCTCACGTTCATGAAGCTGACATCCGTGAGCCAGTTGCAGGCCGGTGATCTCATGGAGATGCTCCCGACGATCGAGGCGTTCGGCGAGATGGAGGGATTCCCAACCCACGCAAGGGGCGCCAAGGTCCGTTTCGAGGATCGCTAGTTCCCCCGCATGGCGGCGACGGGCTATGATGCGTCATGCAGCCAAGGGCGCCGTTCGGACTTCTCGCGCTCGTGCTTGGTGGCGCGGTAGGCGCACTCATCGGAATCGCGATCTACAAGAGCGTCGGTGCCTGGGTCGTCCCGGTCGGCTTCATCGTCGGAGCCTTGATCGGGCTCGTACTCTGGACGGCGATGCGCCCGGACCGTCGGCGCGGGCCGAGAGGGCCGGGAGCG